>JBJKTB010000071.1:0-7416 GCA_046703345.1 Ignavibacteriaceae bacterium | reverse complement strand
TTAATGATATTCAACGCTGAAGATTTATACTAACTACGTTAAGAAATTTAATCCATCATTTTTATAATAAAATAATGGGATTAAATTTCTTAACGTAGTTAGTATAAATCTTCAGCGTTGAATATCAGTACTGCTTTGATTTACGCATGCTTCATTATTTCAGATCCTGTAAAAGATTACAATATTCGGTACCGGGTTAGAGTAAAATAATAATTTGAAGTCTGCCGACTACCCCTGTCTTTGGAATTGTATTTACTAAATCACGAACGATAGAAAAATTATTATATGAAGTTTACTTAATCAAGAGGAAAGAACGGTACGGCTATTTGAAAACAAAATTCTATGCGGACGGCTTTTGATTAATCAATCCCATGTATCAAAATCAATTTTAAAAGTATATGAGCTATAATTGCAGCAATTATGCGCTTGAGCTTTAGCCCTATATTACTCCGGTTGTTCGGCTGAAGCCTGAGGCAATATGCGCGAAGCGAAACCTTTTTCCCTTCGAGTCTTCGTGTCTTTGGGTCAAATGAAAAATAAGATTATAATACTATTACTATTTACTCCGGCTTAACTCCCCCGAATACTGCCATCTCAAACACTTTGAAATAGCAGTCGACGTTAACGAAGCCCGTTTCCCTTAGCCATCCGCATTGATCTTCTACAGAAGCAAGCATATTAACTTTCTTGTCGTTGTAATATTCCTCCTTAATTTTGCTCATCGGAACGAAGGGTGAACCGCCGAAAGACTTTTCAACGCTGTCGAGGAAGAAGCCGTCGAATATCCTCTCAATATCCTTTGAGGGTGAAGCCGTCTGATCAAGGTCAAGGAACAATCCGCCGGGCTTAAGAACTTTGTCGAATATATCTTTAAATAATCTTCTTTTAACGTCATCCGGCTGATGATGAATTGAGAATCCGGAGATCACCAGGTCGACGGGGATAAAATCTTTAAGGGAATTAAGCCAGCCGCTTTTCCCGAAATCGTGTGTTACGAAAGTAGCGCGGCCGCCGTATCCGGCGCATTTTATTTTAGCGGCGCTTATCATCGGCCCGGAGTAGTCTAGGAAAACTCCTTTTGACTGCGGCCATGCGGAAAGGTTTGTACGGCCGAGAATTCCGTCGCCGCAGCCGAGATCTAGGAAAGTTTCCATAGCAGGAGTAAATGTCTTAGCCAGGCGCAGAAGTATTTCAATTTGTTCCTTAGCGAAAGGAATAGCGGCGCGTACTCCCTCAAGATATGTCTTTGCGAGTTCTTCAGTTTTCCAGCTTTCCATATAAAAACCGTTTGAAATATTTTGAGGTTATATAAGCGAGCGATCGTTATATACCATCCCGCCTAGTGTATGAGAAATGTTATAAATTTAACAGGAACCCGTGAAATATGAAAATCGAATGATAATTGCCGAATGGTTAAAATGTTTTAAAATCACTTTGTGCGACTTTATGATCTTCAGCCGCGCATTGGCTTCACAAAGCTGTAACAAAGTACCGCAACGTAAATTGATTAAACAAATCGGTGCATTTTAATATTTGAAGCAAATAAATTTATTTCGCTTAATTATTTAATAGAGGTCCTTATCTTCTTAAAGGCGCGAAGCGTCAAAATTATTCTCTGTGCCTTTGAGTCTTTATAAAAAATATATTTGCCATTGCGGACTTTGCGTCCTTTGCGGTTAATGAAGCGCTTCCGATAAATTAGTTTTGAAGGTAACATAATAATCAAAATATATTGCTGAAATTAATAAAGCGCGTAAAATGAGCTCATGGTTTTCCTTTTGAATTCCATTTACTGCTTTTCTTGACGCAAGAAAACTAGCAAAAGGACATGCGCCCTTAATCATTTCATTACTCCGGAAAGGCTGAAAAAGAATTGCTGAAATTTCCTGGCGCAATTCTTTTTAGGCGCGAAGCGGCATAATTATTCTTTGTGCCCTGGTGTCTTTGTGGCAAAAAAGATTTCCCTTTGCTGTTAAGAAAACTTTAAAATTGTTGATACAGAAGACAACCGCGCCTGTTAATTTTATTTAAGTTTGGGAAAATTGGAGGAATTTAAATATTTCGCCGGCACAACCGGCGTCTTCATTAATATCACCCAATATTAATTCCTCTCTTTATTCAACCGATTTACAGAGGTGCAAATGAAAAGATTTTCTTATCTGAGCTTTACTCTGCTCACATTTTTATTTCTTTCCGGCATAAGTTTTACATCTGCTTCAACGGATCAGTCAAATACCGGGACAAATTATTTATGCCGCTACCCTACACTCCACGGCAATGAGATAGTATTCGAATCGGGCGGCAACCTGTGGCGCGTAAGCAGAAGCGGCGGTACGGCCCAGCGCCTTACAACCGACGGAGGCTTCGACATTATGCCGCGATTTTCCCCAGACGGCAAGACTATCGCCTTTACCGGAGATTACGACGGCAACACCGACGTGTATACAATTCCCGCTGAAGGCGGAGAGGTAACCAGATTAACCTATCATTCCGACGTTACAAGAGATCCGGCGCTGAGATGGGGACCGGATAATATGGTTGTAACCTGGACGCCCGACGGAAAGAACGTAGTTATTCTTTCAAGACGCGAGGCGTTTAACTCGTGGTTCGGAAAATTATTCATGGTTCCCGTAACAGGAGGACTGCCGACGGCCCTTCCGCTTCCCAAAGGCGGCGTTATGTCTTACAGTCCAGACGGCAGCAGCATTGCCTACAATAGGATATTCAGGAACTTCCGTACATGGAAAGATTATTACGGCGGACTTGCTCAGGATATATGGATCTACAACTTCTGGACGGGAAAGATAGAACGGGTAACAAAATGGAAAGGCACCGACACTTACCCGATGTGGTATAAGAACACTATTTACTTCGCGTCCGACAGAGGCCCGGAGAAAAGATTGAACATCTGGGCTTACGATATAAAAACAAAAGAGTTCAGACAGATAACCCACTTTAAAGACTACGACGTTGACTGGCCGAGTCTGGGCGATAACGGCATAGTATTTCAGGACGGCGGATCGCTTTACGTAATAGATCTTCCGAGCGAGAAGATTAACAAGATTGATGTTTACGTACCGAGCGACGGCGTCCGCTTAAGAGAAAGATGGGTCGACGCGAGCAAGTCGATACGCTCATTCGATATAGCTCCAAACGGCAAGAGAGCTTTATTCGGCGCGCGCGGAGACATCTATACCGTGCCGGCGGAACACGGAAACACAAGAAACCTTACACAGACACAGGGCGCCAGAGAGCAGTACCCGTCCTGGTCGCCCGACGGAAAATGGATAGCGTACATGACAAACTCGACCGGCGAGAGCGAAATAGCGGTTCGTCCTTCCGACGGGACCGGGACGCAGACGGTACTGACTGATACAAAAGTAGGTTATTATTACTCGCCCGTGTGGGCGCCGGGAAGCGACAAGCTTGCCTTCTCCGACAACACTCACACGCTGTGGTATCTGGATATAAAATCCAAGAAGATGGTAAAGGTAGACCAGTCGCCCCAGAATGAAATACACGATTACACCTGGTCGCCCGACGGGATGTGGCTTTCTTACAGCAAGCCGGGAGACAATCAGCTGAGCGATCTGTATCTATTCAGTCTGAAGGCGGATAAAGCATACCGTGTAAGTTCGGGAATGAACGACGACAGTCAGCCCGCGTTCGGGCCGAAGGGTAAGTATTTATACTTTATATCAGCGCGGCATGAGAATCCGGCGTTCAGCCAGACGGAGTTCAACGAAGCCACATTAAAAATGGACGGAATCTACGTCGTTACGCTTCAGGCCGATGAGCCTAATCCTTTCGCGCCGAGATCGGACGAGGGAAGTATTGAAAGCGCAAAGGAAAAGACCAAGGAGAAATCTAAAACCGGGTCTTCGAAACCGGGATCAATCGCGCCGATCAAGATTGATCTCGACGGATTAATGAGCAGAGCGGTGCCGCTTCCGATACCTTCGGGAAATATATACGGGCTGTCCGCCTCAGGAAATTTTGTTTACTATGTAACAAGAGGAGTATATACGCTCGACGGCCCACTTCCGGGTGAGGCTCCTGAAATACACGCTTTTGATATGAGCAAGAGAAAAGACCATGTGCTCGTAAAAGGAGCCGGCGGATACGCTATAAGCGCTAACGGCAAGAAGCTGCTTTACGCCGAGCACGGCAAATATTTTATCGGAAGCGCGGAGCCTGCGGGAGAAGGCGGAATAAAAGGCGAGGCGGTGAACACTTCGGAGATGCAGGTTCAGATCAATCCTCCGGTTGAGTGGAAGGAAATGTACAACGAAGCGTGGAGGCTTGAGCGCGATTTCTTCGTTAACAAGAAGATGAACGGCAAGAACTGGGATGAGATTCACGACAGGTACGCGAAGCTTATTCCGGAGCTTGGTTCGCGCGCTGATTTAAATTATATAATCGGCGAGATGATAGGCGAGCTGCAGAACTCTCATACTTACGTGGGAGGCGGAGACCTTTTCACGAACAAGGCGGTACCGACGGGAGACCTCGGAGTTGACTTCGCGCTCGACGCTAAGAGCGGAAGGTATTACTTCAAGAAAATTTACAAGGGCGACAACACAAGACCTGATTACAGATCTCCGCTAACCGAACCGGGCATAAAAGCGAAGGAAGGCGATTATCTTCTTGCTGTAGACGGGCATGAGCTTAAAGCGCCGACTAATCCTTACAGTTTATTCGTTAACACATTAGGCAAGACAGTCACATTAACCTTAGCTTCCGACGCCGGCGGAAAGGACAAGCACGATGTAACGGTAAGGCCGGTAAGCAACGAGCTGAACCTGCGGCTGCACTCATGGATTGACCACAACCGTGAGCTTGTAAATAAAGAGTCGCACGGCAAGATAGGCTACATTTATCTATCCGATATGGAATCGCTGGGAATGGATCAGTTTATAAGGCAGTTCTATCCGCAGATACGAAAAGAAGGACTGATTGTTGACGTAAGGTACAACGGCGGCGGATTTATAGATCAGATACTTCTCGAGAGACTGAGAAGAGTGCTTGTCGGCATGAGTACCAATAGAGAAAGAATAGCAGGTACGATTCCGGGCGAAGTACTGAACGGATACAAAGTATGTCTTATCAATCATTACTCGGCATCCGACGGCGACATATTCCCCTATTTCTTCAGGCAGTACGGATTAGGGAAACTGATAGGCACAAGAACCTGGGGCGGAGTTCGCGGCATAAGAGGCTTCTGGCCTTTGATGGACGGCGGATACATTACAATACCGGAAGACGCGCTTTACGGTCTTGACTCGCAGTGGATAATTGAGAACCACGGCGTTGAGCCTGATATTAAAGTTGATGATCTTCCCGGCGATGTAATGGCCGGTAAGGACGCGCAGCTTCAGGAAGGAATAAATTACATCATGAAAGAGCTGAAGGAGCATCCGGTGAGTCTGCCTAAGCCTCCGGCGCTTCTGCCGGCGTATCCGCCTAAGAAGTAACAAAGTGACAGGGTGACATTGGTTAAGCAACCTCGAAGGTCTGAGGCCAGTGACCTTCGAGGTTTAGGTTTTTATTTTTTTTGTTCCCAGTCGATTAGCCGGCCGTTCTTGAAGAAATAAGTGATATCGCCGTAGTACCATTGAGTAAAGACGCCCCACTTATACACATCCTTATGGATTTTATCCGGTTCTCCCCAGCCGTCCCGAAGCATACTTTCCGTCATTCCCTTCCATACTCTTCCCTCATAAACGCGGCTGCCGTCTTCCCTGCCGTATTTGCGGATGAAGAGCTTGTGCTTCCATTCTTTAAGATCCGCTTCGGCCGATTCGAGATTCTTGTCGAGCATCTCCAGATGAGTTTTCAGGCTGTCTATTTCGGATTGAAGATGTGTCTTTTTAATTATGAGAATTTTCTTCAGATTATTAAGACTGTCCTTCTGAGCAGTGTAAGTTTCTTTTGTAATGCTCTCTTTGTTCTGGGAGTACGATTCGGTCCGGAATAATAAAAACAATAGAGAGGTTAACGTTATTATTAAATATTTCATCCCTTTTACGTTTAGTGGAAAATTGAGTATGCAAGATAAAAATTAAATTTCAAACCTCCGATTTTAAAACCAACCGCAAACCTTCGAGGTTTTTAAAACCTCGAAGGTTTAGTTTAAAAAAATCATTATTTTTATTGTTGATAAAATCAAACTACGGAACGGAGCGATATGGAGTACTTCAACTCGGATTATTTTACTTATAAGGACGGCAGGCTGCACTGCGAGAACGTTGATCTTGAGAAGATTGCCGATGAATTCGGAACGCCGGTTTATGTGTACAGCAGGAAATTCTTTACAGACAGATATAAAGAACTTGATGAGGCCTTCAAGGATATAAAGCACACTATCTTCTTCGCTATGAAATCCAATTACAATTTAAGCGTCATAAAAACTTTCGCAGGTCTCGGCAGCGGAGCTGACGTAAATTCAGAAGGTGAATTATACAGGGCTCTTAAAGCAGGAGTGCCGGCAGACAGAATAATTCTAACCGGAGTAGGCAAAACTGAGGAAGAGATAAAACTCGGGCTGGAAAAAGATCTGATGATGATAAAAGCCGAATCGGTACAGGAGATATACAGGATAAACGATATAGCCGCTTCAATGAACAAGACGGCGCCGGTAGCTATAAGGGTAAACCCCGACGTCGATCCGCAGACGCATCCATATATATCAACCGGACTGGCAGAGAATAAGTTCGGCATCGATACAGATTCTGCTATGGAGATATTTAAAGAGCATAAGAGTCTGAAGAACATCCGCTTTGTAGGCGTGGACATGCACATAGGATCGCAGATATCCGCTATATCACCTTTTGTATCGGCGGTGGAAAAGCTATCGGAGCTGTTCATGAAAGTAAAAGCCGAAGGCATTGCGCTAGAGCATTTTGATATGGGCGGCGGAATAGGAGTTACTTACAACAACGAAAAAACCATTAATCTGCACGAGCTGGCGGCGGCAATAGTTCCGATGCTGAAGAAGCTCGAATGCGATATATTCTTTGAGCCGGGAAGATTCTTAACCGCAAACGGCGGAGTGGTTTTAACAAGAGTACTTTATACAAAAAAGAACCACGATAAGAATTTTATAGTAATAGACGGCGCGATGACCGACCTGATTAGGCCGAGCATTTACGGAGCATATCATCATATACAGCCTTTAAAGAAAAACGCAAATGCAGAAGATATAACGGCTGACATTGTGGGGCCGGTCTGCGAGAGCGGCGACTTCCTAGCGAAGAAGAGAAACATCTCTTCATGCGGGCAGAACGATCTTCTTGCCGTGATGTCGGCAGGAGCTTACGGAATGGTGATGGCGTCTAACTACAACGCAAGGCGAAGAGGCGCCGAAGTTATGGTTGACGGCGGCGGTTACAGGGCAATCAGAAGCCGTGAGACGTT
>JBJKTB010000070.1:0-6715 GCA_046703345.1 Ignavibacteriaceae bacterium | reverse complement strand
CCTTAGCCTTTGCCAGATTACGCTCTACATACTTCCTTGACCCTATCAATCCTTCCTCTTCGCCTCCCCACAATCCTATTCTTATTGTACGGCGGGGAGTAAGGTTTAATGCCTTTAGTATACGCATCGCCTCCATGCATACCGCCGTGCCGGATGCGTTATCTGTCGCTCCCGTTCCGCTGTGCCATGAATCGAAATGACCGCCGATGAGCACTACTTCATCTTTAAGATCGGTTCCCGGTATTTCTCCGATTATATTAAAGGCAGAATCGGCTTTCGTCCATGCCACATTAAGTCCCATCTCAATTCGAAGCTTTTCGCCTTTCTCTATCATCCTTGCCATCCTGTTGTACTGCTCCGACGAAACAACTATCTGTGGTACTATTGCCGGCGCGTCGGGATCGTATGCGTTTAAGCGCTGAGCTCCGCGAACTGCGCCTTCCTGAGGCACCTGCGCCTGCTGTACGAATATGGTTCCGTCATCGCCGTTAGATACTGTAAGTACTGCCAGCGCTCCTTCGTCCTGGCAGAGCTTTAATTTTTTCGATCCTACTTCTCTGTCCACAATAATATTCCTCAGCCTTGCCGAATCCAGATCCGGAATGTACCTTCTTAAGAATACTAACGCCGAATCAAAATTGTCCATGGTTAATCTCGGAAATCTCATTCTCTGCCTGCCGCTCGTCTCAAATGCGTTTGAAAGCTTCAGCAGCGCCGAATCTGTTAGCCTTGCCGCCGCAGCGCTAAAGTGAGGCTTAACTTCGGCGGGCTGACTTATCATCACAAATTTCCCTTTCAGCTTTCCCTTATACTGCTCAAGATCTTTCGGCGACTCTGCATTTAAATAAACTACATCCGCTTTCTCTACTCCCTTAAATCCGGGAGACCATGCTTTCGGATAAGCGATTAGCGGAATAGCTCGGGGTGAGGTTACTTCTGCGTAAAAACTTTTTAGGCTCCATCCTTTGCCTATAGGCGCCCAGTTCTCATAATGTATATCTTCCATTCCCCATTCTTTTAATTTTTTACTTACCCAGTCGGCGGCTTCCCTGTACTCAGGCGAGTAATTAAGCCTTGGGCCGTATACATCGGTCAGGTAGCTTAATATTTCCATCGCCTGAGAATGCTCATCCTCATAATTTTTTATTTTTGAAGCGATAGCCTCGTCGGATGCTGCGGCTGTGTTCTGCGCCTTTACACCTGCGCAAAAGAAGAATACGAGAACCGGTAGAATCAAAGAAAAGCGTTTCATCAATTTGTCTCCCTTTTAGATTTGTGTTTAATATCTCCCCTCTCCCTTTAAGCGAAAATAATTATAATTTTTTATTTATGTTACTAATATTTTCATTTTGTCCGATTGCTGCCGGTGTTGACGAAGCGCAGATCTTTCAGAATGATGTGAATTTATTCGCTTGCTAATTATTTACTTTTGTTATTTGTATTACTACTTTAAAACCCTATTTCGTCACTACTGTATTTACCGCTGAATTTATTTTTATTTTAAAGAAGACGAAACGAATGCGGATTCCAAAGCAATCGTATTAAAAGAAAAAGATCACTGAGCCGCGGCTTGGTAATCTGTCATCTGTTTAATTGATGTTAATTTGATATAAGAATATTAAAACGTTTAATTCATTAATTCTTAATTAAAGGTGCTAGGAGTCATTCTATGGAGAATAAAAAAGTCGAGGATCAGGTTTCCGAATCCCAAATCGCTGTTCACTGGAAAGAGGAAGATTATTTTGAGCCTTCAGCGGATTTTACGGCACAAGCAAATCTGAAGGATAAAAATATTTTTAACAAATTCGGCATGGAGAACTTTCCCGATTGCTATACCGATTACGCTGACATGCTCGACTGGTATAAGAAATGGGATACACTTCTCGATTCAAGCAATCCTCCCTTTTATAAATGGTTCGTCGGCGCTAAAATAAATGCGTGCTATAACTGCGTCGACAGGCATCTCCCTGAGTATAAAAATAAAACAGCGCTGCACTTCGTTCCCGAACCTGAAGAGGAACCCATTCAGCATATTACTTTCCAGGAATTATACGTCAGGGTGAATGAGTTCGCCGCCCTGCTTAAAGATTTCTGCGGTCTGAAAGCCGGCGATACTGTAACCCTACATATGCCTATGATTCCCGAGCTCCCGATTGTTATGCTCGCCTGCGCTAGACTTGGAGTTATTCACTCGCAGGTGTTCTCCGGTTTTTCTGGCAAAGCTTGCGCCGATAGAGTGGTTGACGCGAAGAGTAAAGTTTTAATCACAGCCGATTCCTACTATCGCGGCGGCACACTTATCGATCATAAGGAAAAAGCCGATATCGCTTACGATGAGGCTCTAAGTCAAGGACAAAAAATTGAAAAGATATTAATCTTTGAGAGGTATCCGGGCAAGTATTCGGCAAAGACTCCGTTAGTCGACGGGCGCGACTTTATAGTTAACGACGTCATCAAAAAATTCCGCGGGGCTAGGGTCGAGCCTGAACAGCTCCCCGCCGACGGCACCCTCTTCCTTATGTATACTTCGGGCACTACCGGTAAACCGAAAGGCGCGCAGCATTCCATTGGCGGATACCTTGCTTACGTTACCGGTACTTCAAAATATATCCAGGATATTCACCCTGAAGACGTTTACTGGTGCATGGCCGATATCGGATGGATTACCGGCCACTCTTATATTGTTTACGGCCCGCTTGCACTCGCCGCTTCGTCCGTTATTTACGAAGGCCTTCCTACTTACCCTGACGCCGGAAGACCCTGGCGCGTTGCCGAAGAGCTTGATGTTAATATATTCCATACTTCTCCTACCGCTATTCGCGCGTTAAGACGCGTCGGCCCAGATGAACCGGCGAAATACAACTATCATTTTAAACACATGACAACCGTAGGCGAACCGATCGAGCCTGAAGTTTGGCGCTGGTACTATAATGTTGTAGGCAAGAAGGAAGCCGCTATAGTCGATACCTGGTGGCAGACTGAAACCGGAGGATTCTTGTGTTCCACAATTCCTGGAATTCATAAGATGAAACCCGGAAGCGCCGGCCCTGGCGTTCCCGGAATCTATCCCATCATCTTCGACGACGAGGGAAAACCACTTCCCGCCGGAAGCGGCAGAGCAGGAAATATCTGCATTCAAAATCCTTGGCCCGGAAGAATGCTTACTATCTGGGGTGATGACGACCGCTTCGTCCGCCAGTATTATCAGCGCTATAATAAAGATCCGAAAAGCAAGGACTGGCACGACTGGCCTTACTTCGCCGGCGACGGTGCAGTTGAGGCGCCCGACGGCTATTTCAGAATTCTCGGAAGAATCGACGACGTTATTAATGTTGCCGGCCATCGCCTGGGAACTAAAGAACTTGAATCCGCCGCTCTTATGGTTCCCGAAATAAGCGAGGCCGCTGTGGTTCCTGTTGCCGATCCGATCAAAGGAAAAATCCCACATATTTTTGTTTCTCTGAAGCCCGGTCTGGAAGCTAGCCCCGAAATTCAGAAAAAAGTTACAGACACTCTCGCTAAGGAAATCGGCCCTATCGCCAAACCCGGAAAGGTTTGGATAGTTCCCGATATGCCGAAGACAAGATCAGGCAAGATAATGCGGAGAGTATTGTCTGCTATCGCCAATAAACAGGACGTCGGGGATATCACTACTCTGGCTAACCCTCAAGTTGTGGAAGATATAAAGAAACAAGCTTAGCCCTTTTATACGGAGGTTCCGTTATCTTGTTTGGAACCTCCGTATTTTTTATCTTCTCTTATCATTTAATTTCGAATGCGAAAGGTACTGTATGTTCCGGATTATACCGGAGGGTATGGAGTATAAGGAACATGTCCTTTTAAAGAACGGACAGGGGCTCTTCTTTAAGCCTGCTTCTCCGAACGACATCCCCGCAGTTGCTTCTTTCATGAAGCGGATTTCCAAAGAAAGTCTTCGCATGCGCTTCATGGCCTCTGTGTCTGAAATTCCCGAAAAGGTTATCTCGGAACTTTGCAGCGGCGATTTCACTCAGAACGGATGCCTCCTAGCTATAATCGGCGACGACGAACCTAAGGTCGTCGGGCTCGGTAATTACATCAGCATGGGAAACGGACGCTCGGCTGAAGTCGCTTTCCTCATTGAGGATTCGTTCCAGGGAAAAGGTATAGGCACCCTGCTCCTCGAAAGACTTTCAGGCCTTGCAGCTGCTAACGGATTCGTCGAGCTGGAAGCCGAAGTCCTTCCCGATAACCAGCCGATGATAAATGTTATGAAAAGCTCGGGTTTTGAAAATCATCAATTGTGGGACTCCGATACCGTTCACATCGAACTCCCTGTTAACGGCGCGGCCGCTCTCTGGGAAAGAGCCGACCTTCGCGAGAGAATTGCTGTGGCTAACTCTCTCCTTCCGCTGCTCAAACCTAAAGTTGTCGCGGTTATAGGCGCCTCAAGAGATTCTTCCTCTGTCGGAAATATAATATTTAGAAATATTCTTACGGCTAATTACTTCGGCACTGTCTATCCCGTTAATCCGCAGGCTGTCTCTGTTAACGGTATTAAGGCTAATTCATCCACTAAAGACCTCCCCGAGAAGATTGATCTCGCCGTCATTGCGGTTAGGGCCGATAAGGTTTATGAGGTTGCCGGAGAAGCCATCGCCTCCGGCGCCAAAGGTCTGGTGGTCGTCTCAGCGGGATTTGCTGATGCCGGCGATGAAGGTTTAAAAAGACAAAAAGAACTTGTGGAGCTGGTACGCGCTCACGGAGTCAGGCTTCTCGGCCCGGGATGTTTGGGACTCATGAATACCGATCCTGAGATACGGCTGAACGCCAGCCTCGCTCCGAAAATTATGCCCCCCGGTCATGCGGGATTTTTTTCTCACTCCGCCGCTCTCGGATTGGTGATACTTGAATATGCCATGGAGAAAGGAATTGGATTCACTACGTTCGTTTCAGCCGGAAACAGGGCCGATGTCTCAGGCAATGACCTTCTTCAGTTCTGGGAAGAAGACGCCAATACAAAAATGGCTATACTCTATCTTGAGACTTTCGGCAATCCGCGCCGCTTCGTTAGAATAGCTAGAAGAATGACCTACAAGAAACCGATACTTTGCGTTAAAAGCGCCCGCAGCAGCGCCGGAAGAAAAACCGCCGAAGCTAAAAGCGGCGCTCACGCCGGAGGTGTTATGGAGGTCGAGGCACTTTTCCGTCAAACCGGCATTATTCTCGCCCCTACTCTGGAAGATCTTTTCGATGTCGCCCTCGTTCTTTCTCATCAGCCTCTGCCTAAAGGCAACAGGGTTGCTGTAATTGCCAACTCAGCCGGCATGGCTACGCTATTCGCCGATGCCTGCGAAATGAATTACCTTAACATTGACGGTCCGGGAGTTATTGATCTCGGCGCTTTTACTTCACCCGACATGTACGAGTTTACTATCAAAGACGCGCTGCTTAACGAAAACGTCGATTCGCTTCTTGTCGGTTTTGCCTGCGTGGGTGACTGCGACTCCGGGCCTGTTGCCGAAGCCATTCAAAGAGCGGTCAGCTCGGTGAAAGAAAAAACCGGAACCGAAAAACCGGTTCTTCTTTGTCTGATGGGCGCCCAAGGCGTTATTTCACACATGAATGTTTCAAGGAATAAAACTATTAAACACCAGTTCCCGGCGTTCAGATTCCCCGAGCTCGCTGTTAACGCTCTAAGCAGAATCGTTCATTACGTCGAATTCAAAAAACAGCCCCTAGGAAAACTGGTATGGTACGATGACGTGAAAGCAGGCCAAGCCAGACATCTGGTCCAAAACCTCCTTTCTTCGGTCCCCGAAAACAAACAGATTAAAGAGCTGGACGAAAAATCAGCCTGCGATCTTTTAAACTGCTTCGGAATAAAAACCGCCGAGACGCTTCCGGATAATTCTTTTTCTTTCGGTATCGGCGTTAGGCCGGATGCGCTGTTCGGGCCTATTATCGAAATAAAAACTCCTTCCCTTCCTCCGGTTTTGCGTATCACTCCGCTTACTGACAGAGATATTGAGGAGACTATGCACGAAATAAAGCTTCCCGACTCGGCCGGGATACGCACGCTGCTGGGCAGGCTTTCTCAAATGATCGAGGAGATTCCTTGGCTATGGAGCCTCGAAGGCACCGCCTCAGTCGGAGGCGAACCGCTTATTACAAAAGGGACGGTTATCACCGTTAAAACCGGCGGCGCCGAAAGGCCTGTTTATTGATCTTTATTATAAAATAATTTTCATTTATATAGCTGACCGGAATAATTCGGTTTATTGATTATAAAATTTTCAGCGGGGAACTAATGTTAATTAAAGAAGTAATGAAGAAAGATCCGGTTACTATCACGCCGGATACTAAGCTCGCCGATGCCTACAGACTGATGACGGATAAAAAGATAAGACATCTGCCGGTAATGGAAAACGGAAAGATCGTCGGTATGGTTACCGACAGGGATTTAAGACTGGCTACAAGCAAGCTCGCCGAACGCCCTTTCGACCCTGACTCGGAAGTTAGAAATATTATGAGCCGCCCTGTGCAGACAGCCCACCCTTCCGACCCGATCGAGATAATTACTCAGCTTATGAGAGAAATGAAAATAGGCTGCATGCCGGTTGTCGAGGAAATGAGACTCGTCGGCATTGTTACTATTACCGATCTTATGGACGCGCTTCTTATGCTTACCGGCATTCATCAGCCTTCCGGCAGACTAGACGTTAGACTTCCTAAT
>JBJKTB010000069.1:0-7053 GCA_046703345.1 Ignavibacteriaceae bacterium | reverse complement strand
ACTTATAATAACTATCATTGCCGTTCAGATGCTTATCGAGGGAGTGTACAAAGCTATTCAAATGTTTAAATGATTCTTTAAGATTTTCTCTAAGATTCAGTTAGATTTTCCGCAATGCCCTGAGTGCTGCTTATTTGATAAAGACATGTGTCGCCGATCTGCTTAAACGGCTCCGCTCCGAAGTTTAAAATATCTTTTTCTTTTGTCTGTTTGGAGCGTTCGATTAGTATAAAGCCCTCTTCGGAAAGACAATTATTTTTTAAGAGTGAATCGACAACGTCGTACACATCATACTTGAAAAAGGGCGGATCGGCAAGTATGAGATCGTAGCCTGTGCTGTTAAAAGATTTCGCAAATTTTACGGCTTCCATTTTATAGATAGTGCATTTGTCTTCCGCCTTAAGCGATCTGATATTTTCTTCAAGATTTTTATATATAATAAAATTCTTCTCAACAAAGTGAACTTCACCGGCGCCGCGACTAAGGCATTCCAATCCGAGTGATCCGGAGCCTGCGTAAATATCCAGTACTTTTATTCCTTCAAAATCCAGTTTATTGTTCAGAAGATTGAAGAGAGTTTCCCTCACGCGGTCTGTTGTGGGACGAATAAGATCGGATTTGGGGACATTTATCATCCTGCCTTTAAATTCTCCCGATATAATTCTCATCTTCATAATAAAATTTCCTGATGACGTTTCAAACCATTTTAATCAGGCTAATCTGTAGGCTATTCCCGCGGCGGGGGAGAAGGAGTTGTTCTTTTCAGTAAAATGCTTGTTATCCAGAAGGGAAGGATTCGGTTTAATTTTTTCGAACGGATTAAAGTTATTAAATTCAATTTCGAGCAAGTTTTTAAGAGTGCCGGTAATAGTGTCGGAAATATCTTCACCGGCAATATATGCCGTCTCTATTAAGTTGCGGTTTATATTAAAACTTTCCCTGGGTGAAGTTTCAGTAAGGAGATGAGTGGTTAACTCTCCTGCGTCGGTTAGAGGTATTGAGTTGACGTAAAGAGGTTTTCCGGCGTAAGAATAAATTACCGAAAGATGCCTGTGGGCAAAAAACACGCTGAGCACAAGTCCCTTGCCCTGAAGCGAGTTGTTCAGCGATAAGGCGCGTTCACTGGCCAGATGAGCGTTATCCACAAAACGAAGATTCAGGTTGTTGTCCCTGCAAAAGCCGTGTAGAATTTGAAGATATTTTCTCGGTATAGCAAAGACAAGTGCGGTATTCTCGTTAATGAAATTATTTCGTTCAACTTCAATATATTGAATAACAAGGTCGGCGGCTGATACGAAAGGATAGAGTACCGAAAGCTCCCATTTGAATTCCTCAATCAGGTCCTGATGAAGAAGAGTATTATCGTACGGGACCTGCATGACGTAGAATAATTCGAAAGGGAGCGTAAAAGAAACAGCCGAACTTTTAAGGGGTTTTTTAATCAGAATCTCATTCAAAGCGCCCTGCATGAGGGCGCTTATTTTAGTTTCCTTATCTTTTTCAAAATTCAGCGGTTCGCTGAAGTAGGCCTCGTCCACGTTTTCGAGGATAAAGCGGTTGTCTTTATAAACAACTTCAACCAGCTGAAGTTTTGTCCCCGATACTGTAATGCCTGCGTGATTTTCGAATCCGGTCATTTTATTGAATTACTGCTCCCAGGAAGCTGTGTTTTTTAATGCAACGTTATTTAAACTGCCCACCGTTCCGTAGCCGTCGGGATCTTCAAGGTAGTAGAGAGATCCTATATGTTTGGTGGTATCTATTTTTGATATTCTGCCCGTCCTTGTAACAACGGTATCAACTGAGATAGAGGTATCGACAGCCAGTGAATAATATGAATGAGATTTGGGTGTATACATTAGGCTATCGGGAACGAATTGTCCGGAAGATAATTTTACAAAAGGATTAGTTGATTTCTGAGTAAGCGAGTCAAATCCTGCCATAGCTTTTTCAACGCTCGGATCGGTTTTTACGAAAGCCACAAGGCTGTCTAAATTACCGACAAACCGGTTGTTCTTCTTGAAGTAAAGTATTTCGGCCTCTTTAATATTTTTCATTCTAAGTCTTGATTCGTGCTTATAATAATTTTCCGCTTCGATCACGTTATTCGGGTCTATTATCGCAACTTTAACGAGAATAAAAACCAAAATTAAAATAACAGCATACAACGCGGCATGAATATACCAGGGTTCTGCTTTAGAAATCATTTCTCCTCCGGAGCTTTAATTAGAAATTTACTATTCAATAAATAAATATTTTTTTACAATATTTAACTTCGAATTGCCTATCCCCTTAACCTCAAGCAATTCATCCAATTTGTTGAATCTCCCTTTTCGATTTCTCAGCTCGATGATCTTTTCGGCAGTTTTTTTGCCAATCCCCGCGAGCATTACAAGTTCATCTATTCCGGCTTCATTAAGATTGATACTTTTTTCGGCCGGAACGGCAGGCGAATTTGTCTCTTTTAAATTCGACCTGTTAAAATCTAAAACTTCGCGCTTATAGTCAAACTTTTTATTCTCAGAAAGCGCTTCTTTTTCCGGGCCTTTGCCCGAATCCCCGATAGAAGCGAAGAGACTGTCTTCTTTTGAATAGTCAAAGTTTTTATATTCTGAGGTTTCCCCTAACCGGATAAAAGATTTATAACTATAACCTGCCGCTAAAACAATAATCAGGAAAACAATTACCCTTGTTTCCGTGCGGGTAAAACCAACCCGTTCGATTATTTTTTTTAACATTATTTTTCGGAACAATTAATATCCGGCTATGAATATACACACCAATTTTCTGCCGGGCAAGTTTTAAGCGGCAATACTTAAACTTTTTATTTTAATGCGTAAATCGTTTGAAGAAATTCTTATCGTCCGACTGACCCGATTTTTTAAAGTTAGGCAAATCAGAAAGTTCTTTAAGCAATTCCTTTTCTTTTGACGATATTTTCTTGGGCACGTCTATGTTTACTCTAACTATTTGATCACCGTGGCCAGACTGGTTAAGATGCTTTATTCCTTTGTCTCTCAGCTTAAGCAGTTTTCCCGCCGGAGTGCCGGGCTCCAGTTTAAGAATAACTTTGCTGTTAAGCGTCGGCACCTCCACCTCGCCGCCGAGAACGGCAGCCGGGAAGCTGATTGTAAGATCATAAATTATATCGTCACCCTCTCTTACGAAATAATCGTGAGGAAGTTCCTGAAATACTACAATAATATCGCCGGGCTGGCCGCCGCGCTTTCCGGCGTTTCCCTCGCCCCTCATTGTCATATAGCTTCCTTCATGCACACCCGGCGGTACATTTATAGAAACAGTCGATTCTTCCTGAATTCTGCCGTCTCCCATACATTTTCTGCAGGGTTTATCAATAACTGTTCCTTCGCCGTTGCAGTTGCTGCATGCGGTTATATTTACAAACTGCCCGAACACCGAACGTGAAACGGTTTTTACTTCTCCGGTTCCCTGGCAGACCGGACATGTTTTTGTGCCTGTACCGGCATCGGCGCCGCTTCCTCCGCATTCATCGCATTTAACCTGCTTTTTAATTTTTATCTTTTTCGTAACACCGGTAGCAATC
Organism: Ignavibacteriaceae bacterium; assembly: GCA_046703345.1. Lineage (GTDB taxonomy): Bacteria > Bacteroidota > Ignavibacteria > Ignavibacteriales > Ignavibacteriaceae > FEN-1297. The sequence goes on along the minus strand of JBJKTB010000069.1, from coordinate 3,488 downwards.
TCCTCCAGAGAAAGCTTTAACGTCACTCTCATATCCGCGCCGGGCGTACCGGTACCGCGCCTTCTTCCGCGGCTGCGCTGTCCTCCGCCGAAGAAATCGTCAAAGATTGATGATCCGCCGAATATGTCGGAGAAATGGGAGAATATATCGTTTATATCCGAAAATCCTGATGACGCATAAGAATTTCCTCTAAGACCTTCATGTCCGAATCGATCGTAATTTGCTCTCTTGTCATCGTTGCTTAACACCTCGTAAGCTTCGGCGGCCTCTTTAAATTTTTCTTCTGCCTCTTTGTTATCCGGATTTCTGTCGGGATGATACTGCATAGCCAGTTTCCGGTAAGCCTTCTTCAAATCTTCTTTGGATGCATTCTTTTCTACACCGAGTACTTCGTAATAATCGCGTTTGGCCATAAGCTTTAATTTCCCTTGTCTTCTTGATTTTCATTATTGCCGTTATCGTCCGTGCCGATAGCTTCATCTCCGCTGTCGTCGCTTACGATTACCTTGGCGTGTCTAATTACTCTGTCCTTATACATATATCCAGTCTCAACTTCGTCAAGAACAGTATGAGACGGAACGCCCTGAGCTGTTCTCTGCATTAACGCTTCGTGAAAGTCAACATCGAAAGATTTTCCTACAGATTCAATTTTGGTAACTCCCTGGTCTTTTAATAATTTCATCAGCTTATCATAAACCAGCCGGATTCCTTCTTTAATTGATTCGACGTCTTTCGCATCGTTCATATGCTGAAGCGAGCGCTCAAAGTCATCAACAACAGGAAGAAGTTTTACAATAAACGATTCAGCAGCGTATTTCAACAGATTAAACTGGTCGCTTTCGGTTCTTCTTTTATAGTTCTCGAACTCCGCTGCTTTCCTTAAAAGCTTATCGCGATAGCCGTCTATTTCTTTTTCCAGCTCGGAAATTTTATTTTGAAGCTTTTCTCTTTCTTCAGAGTCTGCTTGCCGCGCAAATGAATCAACACCTTTTTCGGAGCCATCTGAGGCCTTTAATTCATCTTTCTTAATGTCTTCCTGCTTATTATCACCTGTTCCCGAATCGTGTTTATCTTTCTTCATTGCAAATGATCTCCTTTATTTGGGATTTTGATTTGTTAAAATTTCAGACAGCATTTTCGCCATGTAGTCCACTATTGCAACTACTTTCGAATACTCCATTCTTTTGGGGCCGATTATTCCAAGCGTACCGAATATCTCGCCCGTGTTATATTCTTTACTAACGAAACTGTACTCCTTCAGGTCTTCCGACTGGTTTTCGGCGCCTATGGAGATAAAAACCTGATCCGGCCTTACTTCGCCTGATTTTTCAAGTATATGTACTATTATATCTTTGTCTTCAATTAATTCTATTATGCTTTGAAACTTCTGCGGATTTTCAAACTCCGGCTGTTTTATAACATTCTTAGCGCCGGTAATGACGAGCTTTTCACTCTTCTTCATGTCCATGAATATCTTATCGACGGAATCTACGAAAAGCCTTATCATGGGTTTGTGATCATCCTTAATATCTTTAAAGCGCTCCCTGAATGTTTCGCGAATCTCGCTGAAGGTGAGGCCGTTAAGCCTTTCATTAAGCAGCCGCTGCACCGACTCAAAATGCGACGGTTTTATATCAGAAGTTAATTCGAGAGTTATAGTCTTAACCAATCCCGATTTAATGCTTATTACAACCATTATTTTGGTTGAAGAAAGGCTGACTATCTGCAGTTTTTCAAGCACAGCAGAATCAAGCCTCGGGTAGCTTACGTAAGCCAGCTGTTTTGTAATGCTGCTTAGTAAATTAGATGTAATGTTAAGAAGATCATCGGCTTCAACAGGATTATTTTCCAGCCGTTTGGAAATTATTCCTTTTTCGGTACTTTTCAGTTCCTGAATATTCATCAGCGAATCAACATAGAACCTGTAGCCCTTATCCGTAGGAATCCTGCCGGCAGAGGTGTGCGGATGATCAATCAGACCGCATTCTTCAAGATCGGACATAATGTTCCGGACGGAAGCGGGGGAGAGGCCGATCTGGTATTTTTTTGTAATATTTCGAGATCCGATGGGAGCTGCGGTTAGTATAAACTGCTGAATAATATAACGCAGTATGTTTTTTTCCCGTTCGTTTAGCTCTTCATTAAGCATGCAGAATGCCGACCGTTATAAATTAAAAATTTCGAATTTCTAATATATTAAATTCCTGAAAATTTTTCCGTGAATTCAAGCCGAAAAAATTGTACAGTGCGGTTAAACCGTATAATTACTTTGATGAAGGGAGTAAAGAATGGATTCCAGGCTTTAAAATAAAAAACCCGGCCTCTTTTCAGATGACCGGGTTAAGAACATTAAGTTGATCCGATTACTTCATCAGGATCATCTTCTTTGTCTGAACGAATGATTTAGATCCGTCCATAGAAGTTGCCTGCAGTGAGTAGAAGTAGATACCGGAAGAAAGATCCGTACCGTTCGTAACCGTGTTCATTACGGCCTGATGTGTTCCGGCTGACTGTACTCCGCTAACGAGTACTTTTACAACCGCGCCAGTAATGTTGTAAACAACCAGTTTTACGTTGCTTTCATAAGGAAGCGCGTAGCTGATTGTTGTAGATGGGTTGAAAGGATTAGGATAGTTCTGCGATAACGAGTAATCTTTCGGACCGGCTAAGAAATTAACTTCAACTTCTTTGGAAAGATTAGCTTTTCCGTTGTAGTCAATTTGTCTCAGTCTGTAGGTAATCTTACCGGAAGAAACGTTTGTCAGATTGTCAACATAGGAATATTTTGAAATCTGAGTTGATGTTCCGTAACCGTTAACGAAACCAACTGTTGTCCAGCTGCCGTCAACAAGCTTCTGAACTTCGAAGCCTTTGTTGTTTGTTTCGGTCGCTGTTTCCCAAGCAAGTTTAACCTGGTTGGTAGTTGCTGAAGCAGTGAACGATGTTAATTCAACAGGAACAACCGAACCGAGGTCTTTCAAGGCAGCCTGAAGAATAGCAACTGTATATTTTGCGTTATGAACGCCCATACTCTTATCTTCTGTTACGAAATAATAAGTATAGATGCCTTTTACAAGGCTAGGCTGATTCTTGACCTTTAAAGAATCTGCCAAAGAATTTACAACGTTTCCGTTTGCGTCTTTAGGCAGATAAGCCGCTAATTCATTCAGCATGCCTTCAACTTCGGTCTGAACGCCTTCAACAACACCGTTGCCGTCCCAGTCTGAGCTGGCTTTGATGTCGTCGAACGAGGTTATCTGGCCGTGGCAGTTAACGCAGGCGCCAACGAGATCGTGAGCTGTGCCGCCGGTAGTATCAACCATACTCCACTGGTGGCTTGGGCTGTCGCCAGAACCTATGTTAGCCATATGGCATGTAACGCACGCATCGGTAACCGATCCGTGAGTCATTAAACCGGTTAAACCTTTATTTCCGTATTCATAAGCGTTGCGGCCTAAATACATATCGGCCTGAGGACCGTGGTGAGG
>JBJKTB010000068.1:0-8418 GCA_046703345.1 Ignavibacteriaceae bacterium | reverse complement strand
AAACCCCGGAATTAAGGGTCTGCTGCAGAACTATCATTTCTCCTCTCCCGACTTGTCGGGAGAGGAGAAATCTCATGAGTCAAATGGCAGGGCGATTGGTGCAGGAGATTTCTCAGTCGAGGACCTGCCTGCGGCAGGCAGGCTCCTTCGAAATGACATTTTCTGAGTTGTACAACACTCTTTTAATTCCGGGATTAATAAAAAAGTATTAATTTGCAACCGTTCTACCTTCGGTAGGCAGGTTTAATGGTTTATAGAATAGGCGGTAAACTTGAGTTAAATTAATAACCGTAATAATCTGATCCTAAGTTTAAGCAGTTCAAATCAACGGAAGGCGTGACGCTCATGAAAAAAATTCTAACTTTAACGGCTGTGTTTTTCTTTACGGTACTCTGCACTGCGGCGGGGATGAAATCCGGCGGAAATAAATCAAACAGCAAGACGAATATAGATAAACAAAAACTTGCCGGCGAGGTTAAGGCCCAGTTTCTTCACGCGTGGAACGGCTACAAGAAATACGCGTGGGGCCATGATGAGCTTAAGCCGTTAAGCAAGACTTACTTCGACTGGTACGGCACGTCTCTTTATATGACTCCGGTAGACGCCTTCGATACGATGGTGCTTATGGGACTGAAGAAAGAAGCCGCTGAGGACAAGACATTAATTCTCACGCACCTTTCTTTCGACAAGGACATTTCGGTAAAGACGTTTGAGATTACTATAAGAATGCTGGGCGGGCTTTTGTCTGCCTACGAGTTCGACGGGAACAAGAGATTTTTAAGTCTGGCCGAAGATCTCGGCAAAAGACTTCTTCCTGCGTTCGACTCAAAAACCGGAATGCCGTACCAGTACGTTAATCTTAAAACAGGAAAGACAAGCGGAAAGGTCAGCAATCCCGCCGAGATAGGTACAACGCTTATTGAGTTCGGCACTTTAAGCAGACTGACGGGAAACCCGGTTTATTATAACAAAGCGAAGAAAGCGCTTGTTGAGCTTTACAAAAGACGGTCAAAGATCGGTCTGGTCGGTTCCGCTATAAATGTGGAAACGGGAAAGTGGGAAGATCCCGACAGCCACATTAGCGGCGGAATAGATTCTTACTACGAGTATCTTATAAAGAGCAGCAAGCTTTTCGGCGATAAGGACTGCGGCCGGATGTGGGATACGAGCATAAAGGCCATTAATAAATATCTGGCGGATGACGCGCCCACAGGTTTCTGGTACGGTCATGCAGATATGAACACAGGAAAGAGAACCGCAACTGTCTTCGGCGCGCTTGACGCTTTCTTCCCAGCCGAGCTCGCTCTGAGCGGCGACCTGAAGAGAGCGGAAGCTCTGGAAGCTTCGTGCTATAAGATGTGGAACCTTGAAGGAATTGAGCCGGAGGTTCTTAATTACGAAACGATGAAAATCGTTTATCCGGCTTATGTGCTCAGGCCGGAGATAATCGAATCGGCATATTATCTTTATCATTACACAAAAGATGAAAAATATCTGGAGATGGGAAAAACTTTCCTGGATGATCTTGTAAAATACTGCAGAACTGACGACGGCTTCGCGGAGCTGAAGAACGTTACAACAAAAGTAAAGCAGGACGGCATGGAAAGCTTCTTCCTAGCCGAGACATTGAAATATCTTTATCTTCTCTTCGCGCCGGAAAAGACATTTAACTTCGACAAATATATTTTCAACACAGAAGCTCATCCGCTGAAGATAGCGCTTGAGAGAACCCTGCCTACAGGCAGATAGGAGGTTTGCATGGAATTTATTTCAGCTTTATCAGCTTCCTATCAACGAAGTATTGTATAACCGCTATTATACTCTGTGAGCTCTGTGAATTCTCTGTGGTTCTCAGTGTAACTAAAGATTCAAGAAGTTACACCGAGTTACACAGAGAAAGCACAAAGAGCCGCAGAGAGAAATTTCAGATTTTAATGCTTGTGCAGAAGGTTCTTAGTATGCTGGCAAATAACCGAAGATCTATTGGGGAGTATAGGATGTATTAACGTCTCCGGCAGCGATGCCCTTAATATTTAATACTACGTCGGCGTTTGTAACCGTAACCGAAGGCGGAGTATTAAAAATCCAGTCCGGAACGGCGAAGGAATTAACTAGTTTTAAGAATCTTCTTACAATCATGAGAGCGTCGGTGCTGTTCACCTCGCCGTTATTGTTAACGTCGGCGGCTTTCATCTGAAGAGAAGTAAGAGAAGAGATGTGCGAGAAATATCTAACTGTTTCAAGAGCGTCGGTAGAATTGACCCCGCCCCACTGTCCCGACTTTGACGCCTCAACTGTGTAAGTCCCGGCAGTTAAATTTCCGAATGAATAGCTGCCGCTTGCATCAGTAGCGGTAGTTAGAGTATCAGTTCCGCTGATAAGCTTAACTGTAACGTTTTGTAAAGGAGTCTGCGCTGGGTTATCGTACGTAACTATGCCGGACAAGCTAAAGCCCGACTGATCGTTGTTTATAGTAACTGTGCCGGCGTCGGGAACGACATGAATTCTTGCGTAGGTGCCTGAGCCGTCCGAGAAGGTCGAGACTTCTTCGGTTCTATTGCCTTGCTGAACCGAAACATTCTTCCAGTCAGGCGGAACCGTAACATCAACGGTTAAAGGATAGTTGAAGATATTATCGTCAAGTCCGTCGGCCGGGTAAATCTGAATCTGATCGGCCGTTGAGGAAAGAAGAGCGTAAGTAAAATGTTCCCTTTCTTTGATATATCTAGTAACGTTGCCGACAGTTTCAACCCAGAGACTGTCCTCATCCGATTTCTGTTTAACCCATTGGCAGAGCTGAGTAAGCCACTCGGTAGAGACCGGGTAATAAAGTCCGTTTGCCGCGCCCGATGAGATCTGCGAGAAAGGAACGACTTCATGCGCGAGAAAAATGCTCCATCTGCCGTATGCTATATCGCGGTTATCGACAATGTTAGTGTACATATCAAACTCGTCCTGGTCGTCGCTTAAAGTATTTCTCGGCTGATCGAACTGCACATCCGAAGCTGCAAGACCGTACCACGCATTGCCTGTAACGTCAGCAGGATTGGTATAGCTGCCGCATGATCGGGCAGCCTGATAAAATTCCGCCGCGACTGAATCGACAGTTGCGTTATGAGTGCAGTACGGGTAGGCCATGGTAATAATATTCAATCCGGGAATTTTCTGTTCTATAACCTGCTTTGACTGATATAGTTCGTAGGTAATAGTGTTCGGCGTATTAATATCCCCGACAGGAAGAGTAGTTAAATCGGGATGAGTTACTGTATGATCACCTATCTCGTTTCCTTCCTGGTAAAGCTGCTGAAACTGAGACCATAATCCGTACCGCCATATCGCCGGAGGATTATCAACCAGTGCGGAAGATATAACGTAATAAGTAGCGTGAAATCCGAAAGAGTTCATAATAGGGCGGACGTACTGGTACTGCGACATAAGAGCGTCGTCGAACGAAAACGAAAACGCGGCTTTCCTGCCGTCAGCCCACGTCTTCACATTTACCTGGCCGTAAGAAGCTGCCGGCTTAATTTTACCGTTTGATCCGGAACGTGAGGCGGAGTTATTTTCCGCATGCGCAGAAGCGAATGTAATTGAAATTAAAATTGCTAAAAATACTAACGCCGATTTGCAAGCTCTCATTAACCAGATCCAGAAATTTGATGATGAATTTTAACAAGTAGAGCTTATTGTTTTTCTGTCGTAATCTCTTATTTTATATGAAGTTAAAACGCCGCCCATGCTTTATTATGAGAAACTATTATTATTTTGATACAGGCCTGAATCAGATTATTACGAAATATGCACTTAATTCAAGTTTTTTATCTCTGTTCAGGCGCCGCAACATTAAGCGACTCCTTAATGGTTCAAATATTAAGCCAAAATTGCGGTTACTCAATTTGCATTCTAAATTTTTTATGGTTATGATGATATAGAATTTTAAATTTCTTCATGTCGTTCTCCACCGGAGCAAAAGGGTTAATCCGGTCCTCATAATCTTCTTCAAACAATAATATCCGGCGGGGAAATAATTTCTGCAGTTTGTTTTTCCCGGAAAGTCAGTCCGTTAACAGAATCAATAATCAATCTTAAAAACATGAGGGCAATATGTTTTCAACCTTCCCGGGACATATAAAATTTACCGACGAAAAAACCGGAGCCGGCAGAATGGCCGGAGTAAGTTTCGGAGGCACCGTAAAAAGGATCTGCATAGATTTAATTCCGGAGGCGGAGGCAGGCGATTATATTTTGTCGCGCGCTGGTTTCGCGCTGTGTGTTATAGACAAAGAAGAATCCAAAAGAACGGCAGCGGCCGCAAAAGAAATAGAGATCAAATTCAGGACGGAGAACGGAGAAATACTTTGAACTTTCTTCACGATTATAGAGATATCGACAGGGCGCGAACCATCGCCGCAGCGGCAGCGTCGCGGTCAAAGCATTCGTGGAAGATAATGGACGCGAGCGGAAGCCACGCTGCGAACCTGATAAAATTCGGCCTGGACAAAATTATATCGGAAAGAATAAATATAGTATACGGGCCGGGCTCGCCGCTTTGCATGGCGCCGGTTGAAGTAATCGATAAAGCAATAAGCGCGGCTTCCGAAAATCATCTTACCGTTGCCGCCGCTGAGGAAATGACTCTCGTTCCCGGCTCAAGACATAATTTAAAGAGCATGAAGTATACCGGCTGCGATATAGAAACCGTTGCATCGGCTGTTGAGGCTCTGCAGCTTGCGGAAAAGGAACCGCAAAAGAAAATCATTTTCCTCAACGCGGGATTTGAAAACGACGCGGCAGTAACCGCGTGCGTACTTCAAATTGCCGAAGAAAGAGAATTGAAAAATTTTACCGTGCTGTGTTCCCATCTCAGGTACTCTGCGGGTTTATCGGAGGTGATGAGAAAGAAAAGGCTGGAGATACACGGCATAATAGCGAACGGCGATGTATCTGCCGTAACCGGAACCGCCGGCTTGAAGAGAATCGCGTCCGATTATAGAATTCCGGTAGTAATTTCCGGCAGCGAACCGGTGGATATGGTTCATGCAATTTACCTGCTCATTATGCAGCTCGAAGAAGGCGGCTGCGACGTTGTCAATCAATATTCAAGGTGCGTTAAAGAAGAGGGAAATAAAAAAGCGGCTGAGGCGATCGATAAAGTTTATGCGGTTACCGATATGAACTGGCGCGGAATTGGGCGTCTTCCGGCAAGCGGCTACAGTCTGAAGCAGGATTTCGGTCGGTATGATGCCGAAAAGGTATTCAAGTTAAAATATACTTTACCGGAAGAATCCATTTTCTGTATAGCGGGGAAAATACATACCGGGACGAAGAGGCCTGAAGAATGTACCGCGTTCGGAAAGCTTTGCACATTCGAGCATCCGATTGGGGCGCCGATGGCTCTTCCCGACGGAGCCTGCGCGGCTGTTTATAATTTTTTAAGTCGTAAGAAAAATAATTAAATCCCCACATCCTCATACGAAAAATTATAAATTAGATTTATTCGCTCATCTCAAGCGAGTATTTTATTAATTCGGAAAGAGAGTCTATATTAAGTTTCTGCATAAGACGGGTGCGGTGACTGTCAACAGTACGTTTACTTAGCTTCATCTTCTCGGCAATCTCGCTGCTGGTCAGTCCTTCGCCTATAAATTTCAGAGTTTCCATCTCCCTCGGTGAAAGAAGAGTATTCCTTCCGTTATGTTTAACCGAGGAAGTACATTCGAATTTATCTACGAGTCGATTTAAGTTTTCCTCATCCCAACCCTTACCGAAGTATTTCCTGCCGGAGCTAACGAGAGCAATCGCATGCACCAGTTCCTCCTTCAAAATATTTTTGCTTACGAGGCCCAATCCTCCAGCCTTTAGGCAGTAATAAATATACTCTTCGCTGTCGTACATTGAAAGGAAAAGAGCCTTAACCGAAGGATCCCGTTCGTATATTTTTTGAAGGGCTTCGGTTCCAGAAAGAAGAGGCATTGAAATATCAGTCAGGATAAGATCCGGATTAATAAGGAAATATTTTCTGAAAAGGTCCTCGCCGTTTTCGGCTTCGCCGACGACAATAATCTGCGAGACATCATCGAGCAGGCTAACTATACCGCTTCTGAAAAGAGTATGATCATCGGCAACCAATAATCTTATTTGACCAGTCATTATATTCTATTTTGAGAATTACTGAAATAAATATATTTATAAAAATTCTTGTAGAGATTTTACAGCACCTCAATTTAGAGTGCGAATATTTTACTATGATTTTTTAAGCAGTGTTATTGCCAGTATTCTTTCCCGTTCTTTGCAATGAAGCCTGCTTTTCCATTGTAAACAACCTGGGCGATTCCGTTATCGAAACCTGACGCGCTGTCGTATTTAAATGGTATAATTATCTTACCCGTTTTATCAATGTAGCCCCACTTACCATGTTTCTTCACTGCAGCCAGCCCTTCGCTGAAATTATCGCCGCCTGAATATGAAAGAGGGATTACAGCTCTGCCGGAAGTATCAATATATCCGAACTTTCCGTTATAACCCACTCGCGCCCTTCCCTGGCTGAATGAGTTAGCAGTGTTAAAATCGAAGCCGGTAATAAATTTTCCTTTCCGGTCTATGTACGCGGCAAGTGTATTCTTCCAGACACAGCAGAAATTATCGTGAAACGCGAACACATTATTGTACTGAGGCTTTATTACTATATCACCTGTTTTGTTAATGAATCCGTATAACTTTCCTTCTTCTATTCCTGCCATGCCTTCGCTGAACGGATAAGCGAAGTCGAAAACATTAGGGATAACCAGACTTCCTTTTAAGTCAATATATCCCCAGTAACCGCCGGCTTCCACCGCCGACAAGCTGTCTGAAAAAATGTCGTCATACCGGAAAGGGATCTGCGAATATTTTAACGGTATGACTTCTTTCCCCTGCTCATCAATAAAGCCTGCTTTACCGTCTATGAACACACCCGCAAGACCGAATTTAAAAGAATAAACTTTATCGAATATGGCGGGGATAACAAGCTTGCCGTCAAGTCCGATGAATCCCCATTTATTTCCGAGTTTTACCGCGGCCATGTTTTCGCTGAATGACCTGACTTCATCAAAAATTTCATTTGTAATTATGTTACCGGCTGTATCAGCGAATCCCCACTTAAAATTATCCTCAACGCCGCATCGGCCCTGGAAGACATCATATACATTGCCGTGAACAGGTTTTAGAACCTGCACTCCTTGTTCGTTTATGAGTCCGAATTTGCCGTGAAGCTTTACGCGTGCGAAGCCGTTGAAGAATTTATCGACGCTTTGATATTGCGGGCGAATTACAAGCTCCGCTTTAAAATTGCAAAAGCCCCAGAGATCGCCTTTACGAAAAGGTATAAGCCGGGGCTGCGCAAAACTAAGCGCCGAATATAATAGCAGCAGTAAGTATAAAAAAATTTTCCGCATCCGAATAATAACCGCTAAAAAGATTGCCGCATGTACACAATTATCTATCTCAGTGTAAAATTACGTATCATCGAGTTAAGATTCACACATTATTTAGACAAATTAAATTCGGAGCTTAAATTACCGACGAATATTTTAAATTTGCCTGGTTCAACTATACGTTTGTTGTTTCTTCCTATGAAAGAGAGATCGTAATCATTCAGAGTAAATTGAACTGTTTTCGATTCGCCGGGTTTCAGTTCTATTTTTATGAAGCGCTTAAGCTGCTTTACAGGCCTGGATACCGAGCCGTATTCATCGTTCAGATAAAGAAGAACTGCATCTTTACCCGTGCGGTTTCCTGTATTCTTAACCTGAACCGAAATCTTCAGGTCTTCGCCTTTTTTGATTTGAGTTTTATTCAGTTTAAGATTCGAGTATGCGAAAGTAGTGTAACTTAGGCCGTAACCGAAAGGCCATTGAGGATCGAACGTATTTCCTTCCGAAGCCTCAAGCGGTTTATAATCGTAATGCATCAGGTCGTCCGGATATTTGGGATATGTTACCGAAAGTCTTGCGCTCGGATTAGCGTCGCCGAAGAGGATATCCGCAACCGCTTCCCCGCCGTCCATACCGGGAAGGAATCCGAGAAGAATTCCTTTTGCTCCGCCGGCAATTGAATTTATAACTCTCGGCCGTCCTTCAATCATAACAAGGATGACACGCTTGCCCGTCTTAATCAGAGCATGAGCTAAGTTCAACTGCGCGGTATCAAGCGTAAGATCATTTATGTTGCCGGGCGTCTCGCAGTACGCGTGCTCGCCCAGACAAAGAACCACGGCATCGGCTTTCCCGGCTGCACTGACGGCCTCATTAACGTTAAGAAGACTGTCGAAGCCGGAGCCCGCAACGTAAGTAACGTTTCCCTGCTTTACTTTTTCCTCGATGGCTTTTAAGATGGTAGGCTTGTTCTTCGGATAAAGCGATTCTTCATTTCCCTGCCAGG
>JBJKTB010000067.1:0-3575 GCA_046703345.1 Ignavibacteriaceae bacterium | reverse complement strand
TCAGGTTCAGTTTCAGTTCCGCGCTGGCGTTCCGGGCCGCTCTGTTTTATAATCAGGGGAAAGAAGCCAGGCGTTATTTTATGGGCGGAAGCTGGGATCTCAGAGGCTGGCCGCGATGGTCGATACGAGGCGAGAAGATGTGGCTTACTTCGGTTGAGCTAAGGTTCCCGCTCATAGATCAGCTTAACATAAAATTCCCTTTCCTTAATCTGGGATTTTACGGCCTGCGCGGGGCTGCGTACTTTGATGCCGGAAGCGCGTGGGATAATAATTACGGCGACACAATCGGAGATGTAGGTGTAGGCGTAAGGCTCAATCTTTTCGGTGCGCTTGTGCTTCGATACGATGTTGGCAAGACATTAAGAAATGATCTTTCGACCGTGCAAAAAGGACTATTTTATCAATTCTTTTTCGGATGGGATTTTTGAGGAAGTCTGTTTATTTAATATTGTTCACGTCATTGCTTTTAAGCGGATGTCTTGCTTCAAAAATTCAAATCGATGCTAAGCCGGATGCCGAGACTTATGCTATGTTCGGGAAAGTTCCGTCGCGGCAATTCTATGTGCCTGAGACAATCGGAGATTCAATAAAGGTGAAATGGACAACCGACATCAACGGAGGTATTGCAAATTCTTCTGCGGTGATATACGGCGATTATCTTTTCATAAACGATCTATCGGGCTGGGTTACATGTCTCGATCTTAATACAGGCAAACGTGCCGGCCAGTTAAAAGATAAGGGAGCGGTATATTCCTCGCCGGTAGTTGAAAACTTCAATTTAATTTATCCCGTAACACTCAATAACGAAAATTATTCTCTTCTTAAATATTACAATTTCAGAACTGGCGTGATGACTGCCGAGATTCACATCGAAGGAAAGTCGGATACGCAGATATTAAAAGACAGTGCAGGCGTTATTTTTACCATAGAGGAAGGCAAGATTTATAAATACGGATTCAACGGGAAGAAGGATTGGGAGTACGATGCCGGATCTGAAATCCATTCTTCGCCGGCGCTGAGCAACGGGACGGTAGTATTCGGCAGCGACAGCGGAGATGTAATCGGAATTAACGCGGTCTCGGGAGAAGAAATTTTTAAGAAACGAATCGGCGGAAGATTTTTTTCGGGAACCGCAGTTTCTTCAGACACCGGATTTATAGGCGACGAAAACGGGCATGTTTTTGCTTTCGATATTAAGACGGGAAAAATCTACTGGACTTTCAACGCCGGCTCGAAGATAACGGGTTTCCCAGTCTTTAATAATGAACAGCTTTTTATCGGAACTCTCGGTGGTGTGCTCTTTTGTCTTAAAAAATCGGACGGAGAATTAAACTGGAAAAGCGATCTGGGCGGAGTAATAAACGCTACGCCGCTTTTATTTAAGAATAAAATAATTGTGCCCGATCTCGACGGAAAACTTGTTTTTGTAAATACGGGCAGCGGGAAAGTTGACAAGGAATATTCTATGGAAGGACATGTAAAGCTCTCTCCGGTATTCTTTAAAAATTTATTATTCATAGGTTACGATAACGGGGTGATGGCCGCGTATGAATTCATTAAATAAATTTTCTGTTTTAATAATACTTTGTGTTATTTGGGCAATTACTGCGTATGCTCAGGAATGCAAAGATACATTAAAAGTTATTACAGACCTTGACAGCGCCGTAATTTATATCGGCGGCAAGCCGGAAGGCAAAGGCACGCTACAGACAGAACTGACAAAAGGCGAATATAAAATCACAGCGGCGGAACCAGCCGGAATTTGGGATGCTAGAAAATTTACCGACACTGTAATCTTCCGCGGCTGCGGTGAAAGCCGTACATTAAAATTTTTATTTAATTCTTCCGTATATTTACAGACGGAACCGCAGGACGCGTTTGTTTACACGAGGGATACGCTGCTGGGGAGTACTCCGCTGTTTGTTCCTAGTTTCGAAAAAATTCTGAAGCTTGAAAAGGAAGGCTATAAGACAAAATCAGTTTCACTTGCATCGCTTCCGCCGGCTAATACAGTTAATCTTGATTTTACGGGCAAGCCGAACGGTAAAAGTTTTTTCGAACGCGGGATCTTCAAGATACTGGTCGGAAGTCTGGTTGTTCTCGGCGGAACAACCGCATATTTTAAATTAAAAGCGGACGACAGGTTTTCGCAGTACGAATCAACCGGCACACAAAGCTACCTGGATCAGACGAGAAAGTACGATCTGATAAGCGGGATAACAATGGGGGCGCTTGAAATTAATTTCGGAATATTGATATACTATTTTATGACCGACTAAAAAATTTTCCGGCCCTTAACGCACGGAAGGCAGCGGACCTTCCAAATAAAAATATAAACACTTATAACCAAAAAGGATTATGCTGACGGTACTGGAATCCATCAAACTATCAACTAAATTTTTAGAAGACAAGGGAATTGAGTCGCCGAGAATCAATGCCGAGCTGCTTCTTGCAAAGATACTGAACTGCAGAAGACTCGATCTATATTTGATGTTCGACAGACCGCTTAAAGAACCGGAGGTTACCGCATACAGGGAATTTTTGAAGAGACGCGGTAAGTTTGAGCCTCTGCAATATATCGTGGGAGCTGTTGAGTTTTACGGACTCGAGTTTAAGGTGGATAAATCGGTTCTGATACCAAGGCCTGAAACGGAGCTGCTCGTTGAAAAGATAATTAATGATCATCCCGGGGAAGAGCCTCTGAAAATTCTGGATATCGGGACCGGCAGCGGAAATATTTCTGTTTGTCTTGCCAAGTTTATAAAGAATGCTCATATTATTTCAATCGATATAAGCGAAGATGCTCTGAAGCTTGGAAAAGAAAACGCAGAGTGGAACACGGTTTTGGATAAAATTAAATTTATAAATGCTGATATAACGGCGGCTGAAATATTTTCTGAAGAGAATTTCTCTGAAGAGAAATTCGATGTTGTTGTGTCAAATCCTCCGTACGTTTCCTCAGATGATTACTCGGCGCTTGCGCCTGAGCTGAAATTCTATGAGCCGAAGATAGCCTTAACCGACGGTAAAGACGGCTTAAGTTTTTACAACGTTATTGCAAAGAAGGCCGGTCATCTTTTAAAGAACGGCGGCAGACTTTATTTCGAGCTTGGAGCTGGACTGTGCGGAGAAGTCGCGCGGATTCTTGAGCAGAATAATTTTATCAATATAGAAGTCAAGAAAGACTATCAGAATATTGAAAGAGTAATTAAGGGAGAACTTAATTGAGGGCACTAGTACAGCGGGTTTCCGAAGGCGGAGTTTACATCAGTGAAGAAAATTACTCCGCAGAAATCGGCAAGGGCATGGTGATTCTTCTCGGTATCAAATCAGGAGATACAGAGCAGGATGTTCAATTTGTCGCAGATAAGTGTTGCGGACTTAGAATATTCGAGGATGAAAATGAGAAGATGAATCTGGCTTTAAAAGATGCGGACGGAGAGATACTTATTATTTCTCAGTTTACGCTTTACGGCGACGCAAGAAAAGGCAACAGGCCGAGCTTTACGGATGCTGCGCGTCCGGAAGAAGCAATTCCTCTGTACGAAAAATTCATAAGCAGATTAAAAGAAAAC
>JBJKTB010000066.1:0-2935 GCA_046703345.1 Ignavibacteriaceae bacterium | reverse complement strand
GAATGAATCCTACCGGCTCCTGCGAAGTTTCGTCGAATGCCAGCAGCGTTGTCTCGGGACTGTAGTCCGGGTCCCCGAATGTTTTTTCCCTTAAAAGAAAATCCGGCATAATGTCAAGCGTCATGTTCTGACGGCAGAGCTTTGCCGCAGGTTTAATGTATTCTTCCGAAAAATTTTTGATAATCATAATTCCTTCCTTACAAATGAACCGAGAAAAAGTTTGAATATAGTCCTAAAGAAATCTCGCTGAAAGAGTCGGCTGTATCGCCCGGCTTAAAACTGTACCTGTATTTCGTGTACAGCGTAAATGTATTTAATATCCTCACCCATCCGACAGATACTTCGCCGCTTATTCCGTTAAAGCCCTTGAAGTTTGTAAATCCGTCTACTCCCGGAGATATGTACTCCAGCGCCGGGATCGGTATTATCTGCTTGTAGCCTACTCGCACTAGATTCTTGTAGCGCGCTTTGAAGATGTAGGAATACTCTACCGATAAATACCCGGCGGGATAATTGAAACCGGAAGACATAAAAGATATAACCGGAATTTCTTTGGTAAGACTAAAATAATTTCCGCTCTTGCCTGTAACGTATGCCGGCGACGGCAGCGCGAATACGGCTCCTCCGAATAGACAGAAAAGCAGGAAATTCGATTCGCTCTTTATCTTTACCTCCGATGGCAGCTCAAATTCGTTTACATCACTCTTATATTGCCTTCCCAGTGAGTCCTCTACCGTTACTGTAAAAGGCACCGACTTTGAGCTGAAGCTCAGTCCGGTAAGATCTATCTTTATGTTATGCTCTTCGGTCAGCTTGTCGGAGATCTTGTAGTTGTACTTATTCGCAATTTTAACCTGCGATCTGCATGGCGCGCTGGTGAAAAAAGAAAGCAGAAAGCTGTGCGGCAGTTCCGGCGTTACGTAAGAATCTAAGATCGTTATCTCAACCGAATCTCCGGCTGCACCGCTGTCCTGAGCCCGGGTAAAACCCGATACTGTAAAAATAAAGATTAGTACGGCCGTCCATAAATATTTCATTTTTATTATTCCGCAAAATTTTTTTTGGGTGTGTTCAATAATAATAAATTCCGTTATAACAGCCGCATATTTTTTATTTTTTTTAAACGGCCGTAAATTTCAAAATACTCTTAGTATATAATCGCTTCCGAACATTCTCATCCGGCGAAAAGCCCTCTTTCTTATAAATATATACTGCCCCCCGGGCAAATAATATTAATGAGTGCTTAATCTAAAAAACATTATCACTTTATTGTTAAACAACTGCTAGACACTTCTCAATGTCCGCTAGTATGTCGTCAATATTTTCCAGACCTGCCGCAAGCCTTATCCCGCCGGGATCGATCTTAAATTCCGCAAGCTTCTCCACCGGCACCATAGAGTGCGTCATGGATGCTGGATGCTCTATTAGAGTTCTTGTGTGCCCCAAACTCACGGCAAGCGTCATTGTGTATGCCTTCTGGGCCGCGTAGTTCATGAACTTCTTCGCCTTGTCCTTGCTGTCAGCCGCGCTGCTTCCTTTCAGTACAAAATAAATAAGACTGCCTGGCGCGAATTTACCGTTGAAATCTAGCATCTGCTTCCTTGCAGTCGAATAATATTTGTAGCTCTCAAGTCCGGGGTAATTTACAAACTCAACTTTCGGATGCTTGTACAAATATTCGGCTATCTTTTGCGCCGACTTTATCTGCTGCCTTATTCTTACATGCAGCGTTGGCAGTCCGTATGTTGTAACCGTCCACGCGCTTTTATTATTCAATACCGCCCCGAAGTCTTTCCTGTAAAGAAGAAGCATGTCTTTGTAATTCTTCGGCCCTACTACCACTCCCCCCATATCGGTGCCGAATCCTCCTAAACCTTTAGTAAGAGAATTTACCGAAAAGTCGGCTCCCGCTTCTATCGGCCTTTGACAAAAGGGCGTTGCGAACGTATTGTCTACAACAATTTTTATCCGGTCGGCTTCCTGCCTTGTTTCATTGAAACGGTCAGCCAGTTTCTTTATTTCGGCTATGTCGATAATATCAAGATTGGGATTAGAGGGAGTTTCAAAATATATAACTTTTGTCTTGTCGGTTACCGCATTGATTACATTCTGTGTATCGGTCAGATCGGTAAGCACAGTTTTAATGTTGTAGCGCGGATACCAGTTTGTAAAAAGAGAATATGTGCAGCCGTACAGCGTATGATGCGCTATTATCTCATCGCCGGGCTTAGTTAAAATTCCCATAATGCCCGATATCGCTCCCATTCCCGTGGCAAATGTTACTGCGGTTTCCCCTCTCTCAGCGTACGCCAGATTTTCTTCAAGTATGTCCTTGTTAGGCTCCCCGAGCCTGTCGTAAATATATATAGGCATCGGATCTTCGCCTGAAACGGGCGAGTTGGCAAATTCCATAAAGCCTTCCGCTCCCCGCTCAACTGAATCTAGTCTGAATATTACCGATGACGAAATCGGCGGAATTACGTGATGGGAATAATCCCATTTCTTCGTGACGTTCTTGCCGTAAATTAGATGCGTTTCCATCGAATATTGTGTGTCGTCTACCGAGTTGTTTGTTCGAGTCGTTTTCTCTTCGCCGCTCATAGGATCCCCCGATAAATTTGAAATTTTATTTGCCCTAATTTACTCAGAAATTGATTTAGTAGGTAGGCTATTGGATATGACCGTTAAACTGTTTAATGAATAAAATAGATGCAATGAGTGAAGAACTTTCTCAATTGATGTCATTCGTCAGTTCTCATTGGTCATCGGCAATTAGCAGCAATACAAAATCAAAACCACGAACCACAAATTGTCCTGTCCTGAAATAGGTTGCCCTGAAAAAGGCATCTGCATATGTACAATTCACAAGACAATAAAAATGTTAAACAAATAAGATATTTTTCTGAAGATTTTAAAAAATTAAAAGTTCAAGAAC
>JBJKTB010000065.1:0-3139 GCA_046703345.1 Ignavibacteriaceae bacterium | reverse complement strand
ACCGATTAATGCGAAAGCTGATTTTAATATTAGCGCAAACCAGGTTCCGATGCCGCCTATAGTACCGGCGCGCGGGCCGAGAGATCTATCAAGAAAATAATACGGGCCGCCGGCTCTGGGAAGAGCGGTAGCCATCTCAACCAGGCTGAAGACAGCGGGAATAAGAGGAACTGCAACGAGCGCATAGGCAAGTATAAGCCGCGTGCCAGCCTGAGCCGCTGCAATACCGGGCAGAAGGAAGAATCCGCCGCTAAGCGTGGCGCCTGTGGTCATCGCAAAAACATCGAGGAGATTTAATTGTTTGTTAAGCCGCTTGGTTTTTATCGCTTCAAACATAGACAAATTCTTCCCTGGTAAGATGAAATATAAAATTGAAAAGAAAAGTATCTTCTACCCCGGCGGGCCGGATCAGCCGAATAAAGTTTAGAAGAATATTAAAAATTTTCCAATTAAAATTACTTTTTGGCGGCCCCGGTAAAATCTTTCAATACATTCCACATCCGGGGATCTTCCTGGCCTAGCACCCAAACTGAAATTCCTCTGAATTTATATTTTAAGAAGAGTCCCATTTTTGCTTTTAGAGACCCGGCATCCTCGATGAAAAGATAATTAAAAATCCCGTCATTTTCCCACATAGCGTAAGAGCAGCCCTGTTCCGCGCTCCAGACGGTTTTTAAATTATTCCGCTCGATCATCGCTTCGGCGTCTTCATATCCCAAACCTCTGCCCACAGGATATCCGCCTTTTGCGGGCGAATAATCCGGGAACCAATAAAAAGAATAAAAAGGAATTCCAAGCGATATTTTCTCGGGGGGAACACCCTGTGATAAAGTAAAGTCTATCATCTGCTTCATCCACGGAAGTCCTGCCACCGGTCCCGGAGTGGTAAGATGCGCGTGCTGGGCATAGGTCATCAAAGAAATGAAGTCACCGGCATCGGCGAGTGCTTTAAGATCGTAAGCGCCGCGCCAGTTCTCGAACATGAATTTACCGAAAGCAGTGGTTCCCGCATAGTCGGAACTTCTCGGTACAACAGCAACCGAAAGGACGAAGCCGGCATTATGAAGAGCAGCAGCCGATTGTCTGAAGAATTCCGTGAATGCGTCTTTATCCGAAATGTTTATGTCTTCAAAATCAAACTGCCAGCCGTAAAACTTATTAGTGCGGGCTAGCTCAACCAATGTCTTAATGGCTCTAGCCTTCGCGATTGCGCTATGCAGTATATGATGAATAACCGACTGATCGAAACCGGGATTAACTAAAAGAGGCATAACCTTCACGCCGTGCTGCGCGGCCAGCTGAAGAACGCGAGGATCGACTCCGCCCCAGATAACTCCCGCCGTATCAACCGAAAAAACCTGCGGTGCTATTATCGAGATCTGGTCGATATGCTCTTTAAAACTTTCAAACGAGTTCTCCCGGTTAACCATATAGAATAGATTCTCCGAAACCCTCTTCTGTGAAAAAGAATCCGTCTGAAAGAGGAGAATCGAAAGCAGTGCGGCGGATACAATAATATATTTTCTCATTCCGTTTCCCGATTTTGTATTATTCGAAATGCCGGATAAGCGCGGTCCCCGACTTAAATTTATTTTTGATTTAAGATGTGGAATTTAAAATTATAATTCAACAGCGGGCATCAAAAGAAAAATTTATTCGATAAATTCCTGCTCGGTTATACATATTGATGAAGAGGCAGTAAGTCTTGAGGAAATAAGCGCGGGTGGTAACATCTGTTCGTAAAAAAATTCCCCGTGATAGCAGTCTACCGGCATCACGGGGAAACAGTTATATAGTTTAAGAAAAAATTTAAAGCACTTTATTCAGGCTTAACCTCAACACCGCCTCTGTTTGATCTTTCGATTCTTGAGAATAAAGAAATATCAGGATCGAAAAGAAAACGCAGCCACAGTTTAAACCATGACTTATGGTACACTAAAGTATCGTACCATTCCGGCGCGGCTTTTTTAATCTGCGGCAGCTTATTCCACGGCACCGACGGAAAGTCGTGATGCTCGTTATGATAGCCCACATTAAGAGCAAGAATATTCAGCGGACCGTAGTAGCTGTAAGTTTCCTGCGGCGGGCTAATTATGTAGTGTTCCTGAATCCATCTTGCTCCGAGCGGATGAAAACCGATTGAGAAAAAGAATGAAAAGACTAGATACAAAAATGCCGGAAGTCCGAAGTAAATAATAATTAAAGCATCGATGCCGAACACCGCCGCCATATTTACAAGCGTCCAGGCGTTCATAAATTTTATTTCTCTCAAGCGCGGCGGACGCAAAGCCTGGAACAGCGGGAAAAGGAGTTCCCACAAAATTTTTCCCGGAGTGCTGCTGCCTATAAAGCGTGCCTCCCAACGATTTGCAAGGTCAGCGTCGAGGTCATAGTGCCCCTGAAACGAATGATGTTTAAGATGATAGCTTCTAAACGATACTGCGCTGGGTACAACATTTGGAATATCGGCTATTATGCCGCATATAATGTTCAGGGTTTTCCCTTTGAAGATAAGGTTATGCGCGGCATCGTGAATAAGGACATACAGGGAGTGGTTTGCGAAAGCGCCTACGCAAAAAGCCGCGATCACCAGCAGCCACCAGGGCTGTTCTCTCAACAAAAAAGCTACAGTAAGCTGAAAAGATACGACAAACAAAATTAATAAAAAGCTCCAGGCGTTTCGCCCGATAAGGTTTCTGATTTCCGGGTGCTGTTTTATGATTTCCTTTGTGCGCAGTCTGTGGGGTTCGGGTGTATCGGAATGGAGAAAATCTTTTTGTTTCATTCCCATAGCGGTACTCAATAAATTATGAATAATATTTTTATTCAACGTAACAATAATAATCTCATAAAGCAATTACAGCACATCAGCAAGCGTCATTAAGCACATAACTTTTTATTATGATAAATGTTCTTCCCTCAACGAATAGTTTACTCCTCTCAGTTTTAACAAACTTAATACTTTATTATAACAATCGCCGGATGCGCCTACAAACTCGGGCGGAGAAAGACCTTTCTTTTCGTAACCGCCGTTAATAAGCAGTCTGGCAACCGCAGTACATGTATAACCCGTGGTCCTCGCCATAGAAGAAATCCCGTTAACCGGATCCCCGTCGTCGTACAAAACGTAAACATACTT
>JBJKTB010000064.1:0-2844 GCA_046703345.1 Ignavibacteriaceae bacterium | reverse complement strand
TTGCGAAGATCTCCATTCCGCTCAATTCGTCGGCGCCTGTTACAAGAAGTCCTTCGTTAACTCCGCTGTCTATCCAACTCTGCACGAAAGGAGTTATGTTCCCTGAATACGTATTCCCGGACTGAGTTAATGTAAGTGTTTGAGTCGAATCTGTGCTGATTAATGTTGTATCAACCAAGACTGATACAAGCAGATTGTTGGTGTAAGGTGAACCCAGTATAGTTTGAGTTGAATCCAAAGTTAAGGTTAGCGTTGCGCTGTTGATGAGTGCGTGCGCCGGAATTTTTGATAAATCAAACCATAGACGCCCTTCAGATACCAGTCCCCCCTGAACTATTATGTTCTCGGGATTTGTATTTTTTATACTGCCGGTTACTGTGCTTACATCCTGTGTAGGATAATAAATTAGCGTGTCTGTGTACACGCCCGGTTTCTGCAGAATTACTGTAAGCAAAGATGCATTACTGGAGGTCGAGCTCAATGCCTGGAATCCGATTACTTTTGATGTTCCGGCACCGGGCGCAAGGTAAATTCCCATATTGTCGGCATAATTAGAATCAACCGCGTCTTTAAGCCAGTTTAATGTGAGATTTTTATCAAGATCAAAAGTGACTAGCGAATCCGTAATTACCTGATTCGAGCTCAGTTCGGTATTTTCGTGAGAAAGATTAGGCAGACTGTCTGCATCGAATCCCGTGGAAAGCCACGGACTTGTAATTTTATAAACATTGAAATTAAACGGCGCATTGGTATCGCCGAACGTATAGATTGGGTATAATGAAACCACCGATGAGGTAACTACTAAATTTCCTGCGAGGAGATCGGCCTTCATGGAATCCTGCATAACTACATAAAATTCTATTAAAGACGAAGCCGTAAGATTATTATTGTACTTACCTACGAGGAGCCTTGTGCCGGCGCCTAAAGGGAGAGTCCTTTTAAAATATGAAGATTGCTGATGAAGCGAGTCGGTCATGGAGTCCAGCTGTTTTAAATTGATTACATCCCTGCCGAGTAATTGTGAGCCCACCGCGGTAGGATTGTCTGTGCATGAATAAAAAGCCAGAAGCAGCAAACCCGCGGTTATAAGTAATAATTTTCTATAGATCAATTATTTTTCTCCGGTATAATCTTTTTGAATAAGGGAGCACAGTTCGGAAATTTTTTGAGCAACAAATGTTGGAAATTTATTTTGCTTTTTCAAGATAGAAAAGCTTTCCTCACCGTAGCCGGTTTTTACTAGTATAGTTTTTAACCCGGAGTTAAAACCGCACTCAATATCGGTGACTGAATCTCCCACAAAATAAGAACCGGATAAATCAATTCCGTTTTCCTCTGCTGCCTTAAAGACAAGCTGCGGCGACGGTTTGCGGCACCAGCATTCTTCTTCACTGCTGAAATCCGGATGGGAAGGACAATAGTAAAACGCGTCGATCGAGGTTCCGTCTGCGTTAAGCAGTTCGTTTATCTTATTGTTTACTCCGTCTACCATCTCCCTGCTTAACAGACCGCGCGCAATTCCCGATTGATTGGAAATAACAATCAGCTTAAACTTAAGATCATTTTTTAAAACTTTTAAGGCATTTCCGGTGCCTGGAAACAGCACTACATGATTTGGATCGCCTAAGTAACCTGGGTCTTCGTTCAGTGTTCCGTCTCGATCTAGGAATACTGCAAATTGTGGCATTAATCGTTATTCAAAATTGTTTTATACAATTCAATATATTTCTTGGCTGATGAGTTCCAGCTGAAATCTGATTTCATCCCGTTTTTCATTATCTTCGTCCATGCCTTCTTGTCCTCAAATATTTTTAAGGCACGCTTAAGTTCTTTTAAAAAAGCTGAAGCTTCGTACTGTTTGAAAACAAATCCGTTACCTTCTTCAGTCTTCTCATTGAATTTAACTACAGTATCGGCAAGACCGCCGGTTTCCCTTACCAGTGGAACCGTTCCGTACATCAGACTGTACATCTGATTAAGGCCGCAAGGTTCGTATCTAGACGGCATCATCAGCAAATCGGCTCCGCCCTCTATAAGATGAGCAAGATCGTCGTTAAAACCAAGATACGCAGCGAATTTTCCGGAGTACTTTCCGTTCATTTTTTCGAAGAAGTTATGGTACTTCTTATCGCCTGTACCAAGCAGAACCATTTGTAAATTAAGCTTCATCAGTTCGGGGAACGCCTCAGATATAAGATCCAATCCCTTCGCGTCGTATAGCCTGGAAATAAGTCCGATGATGGGCACATTTTCGTCATATTCGAATCCGAATTTTTCAGCTAGCTCCTGCTTGTTTACTGCTTTACCGGCAAGATTTTTCGACGAATATTTTTTCGGAAGATGCTTGTCTTTTTCAGGATTCCATACCTTTGTGTCGATTCCGTTTATTATGCCGTACAAGTCGTTTTTTCTCTTTGCCAGAACAGTCTTTAAACCGGCACCAAGTTCTTCGTCTGTTCTTATTTCATTCGCGTATGTTTCGCTTACGGTGTTAATCACATCAGCGAACAGCAGACCTGATTTCATAAAATTAAGCTTGCCGTAAATTTCAATACCCTTCTCGGAATTTAATTCTTCCGGCAGACCGGTTTTATTGAAATTAGCTTTAGGGAAAACTCCCTGATAAGCTAGGTTATGAATTGTAAAAAGAGTCTTAAAGCTTGCAAACTGAGCATTATCTTTGTGAACCGTCTTTAGAAGCGCCGGAATAAGGCCGCACTGCCAGTCGTTGCAGTGAATTATATCCGGTATCCATCCGAGCTTGGAGATCAACTCGAATACCGAATTCGCCAGAAGCGTAAATCACTCGTCGTTATCGGGATAATCCTCCCCGCTGAACGGATC
>JBJKTB010000063.1:0-2618 GCA_046703345.1 Ignavibacteriaceae bacterium | reverse complement strand
CCATTATACCAAGAAAATTGGGGACCTTGCGCAACCTCATTTAACTTAAAAGCAGTGCGCCCAGAAGGACTTGAACCCTCAGCCTTCGGAACCGGAATCCGACGTTCTATCCAGTTGAACTATGGGCGCGGACATAAAAATACTTTTATTCTGCTCTTTTTCGAACTTTTTAAGCAAATTTATCTTAATTAGCTTGTTAAAATAATGCTAAAATATTTAAAATGATAATAAAAAATCTTGGGTTCATCCTACAATCAAACAATGAACAGCGGCTCCTGAGCAAAAATCTATTGTACTTAAAATCCCGAAAGATTTTTTATGAATCTATTGCGGATTGTCCATGCTGCATAATTTGTCTGAAAATTTCGAAGGTCGCAAACCAGCCGGCAAATTCTTCCCGGCTGAGATCACCGCTGTAGTAAGCTTCAATTTCATTCTTAATTCTTCCGTAATCGTAAAACGGGAATGACTTCGCCGATGAAGAAGAAACTGAATCCATTATAAATGTCTTTAAATCCCAGAGTATATTATTTTCCCCGGAGAGTTTGACGCTATGCTTCTTTTGGGCGGCTATACGGAAATAAAGTCTCTTCATTAGAGGATTAAACGAAAACGGATATGAAATATTCCCCTTAGCCAGTTTATATCCGGCGAGCGAAGGCGAGTTTTGACGGATAATTTTTTTGAATACTTTCTCGTTCTTATCCTTAGCACCGAATAATACGTTAAGCATGTAAAGCTGTGCGAAAGGCATATATGAAACCGTATAATTATCTGTCCTTGCCTGTTCGGGTGCGTAGTAATTCACCAGTCTCGTCTTAACAGAAAAAAGATCGAGCCAGTTTTCAAAGCCGATTTCGTCTTCGGGCGGCAGTTTATCTATTATCTCGGCGGTTTGATTAATCACCCCTTGCTTCATTAACGCTTGAGCTTCTTCGTTGAAGATTTCAGCCCGAGTTAATTTCAGATATGAGATTATACGCTCGTAGTTCCTTTCCTGCAGCGCCTTCCTGCCGGTGTAATAAAATCTTTTAAGAAATTCGCGCCTCCATATCTCGCCGAATCCGCCGTCGATTAAAACGGAATTATCCGGAAGCGAATTATATTCCAGCATATTCTGTCCTGCGAGAATTGACTCCGCGCAGTATGTTGCTCCTGCGTATTCAAATGCACGCTTCAAAATTTCTTCAGGCCCGTGCCGCTCTGCGTCAATTAACCGGTGAGGGAAAGAATAATCACCGGCAATTTTCTGAGCGGTTAAAATATCGGCCGTTGCGCCTGTCTTAAAAGTGATGGAATCCCAGCCGCAGTTGCCGCGGCGAAGCAGTGCTGACAATATCAGTCTTGAATCCAGTCCGCCCGAAAGAGAAAGAGAAATTTTTCTTCCGCTGTTTATTCCTATATGTACAACGCGATTTAATTTTTCATTAAATTCTTCCGGGTTAACAATTTGATCATAAGCCGGGAGCCAGAAATTTTTTCTTACGTCGATATCATTATTTTCAAATTTAACTCTTGTACCGCCGTTTATTCTTAACACATCTTTAATTATGCCGGAATCGGAGAGCTGATTTACGAGCAGCCATCTGGAGCCGAACTGTTCAAAATCAATTTCAAACTTTCTAAGTTTTAAAAGAAGGTCAAGCTTTGTAGAAAAGTACCAGCCGCTGCTGTCCTCATAAATGTGAAATTCCCTGAGTCCGAGCTGATCGGTAAAAAGAGTAATTGAATTTGTGCCCGCAATAGCACCGCAGAAATGCCCGTTAAGTTTATCTATTCCGGCAGGATGATTAAGAATAATATTTTTCCAATCGCTTTCATCAAGAAATTTTTCCGCGTTTTCCGAAATACCCATACCGCAGATAAAATATTTAAGCAGTTCTCTCACACTGCCGTAAAGAAATGTTCCGCTGTTTCCTCCGCCGGCAATATAATATTTAGATGTGCTTATTATTTTTTCTGCGGGAGGATGATATGCGGAAATATGGTCAGAATGAAATTTGCGTTTGGAATAAAATCCGAATAACCAGCTCATTAAGAAAGAATCCCCTTTTTAGTAGATCATAAGAAGTGATCAGTTAAATCATAATTCGCAGACTACTGCTTCTGAACGGTCATCTCAAACTTTGCCGGATCGTATCCGTTCTTTCGAAGTATGCTGAATACTTCGTTTAAGTCCGCCTCAGTCATTTTAGGCTGCCGGCAAAGTATCCATCCGTATTTACGCGAAGGCGTACCGACAACCGCGTACCTGTAATCTTTAGCCAAACCGATAATCCAGTAATCCCCCCAGAACAATTGAATTCCGAAAATTCTTACAAAGCTTACTTCAAGTTCGGCGTTTGTTTTTGTATCAACAACTTTAGCGACTCCCTCGGCCTGATTCACAGTTCCGTCTTTTTCTATGCATCTGTTGATAACTTTAATTCGGCCGTCCGCTTTCAGTTCGTAATCGGCGGTGGTGTTGCGGTCGCATTTGCTCTGGAAGCTGTTAGGGATCTTCGCTATCTCGTACCATCTTCCGGTATATTTAGAAAGATCTACCGAGTCAACCGTTGAGACCTGCTTCGTACTTTGTCCGTGTATACCTGAGTTGATCAATATGAATATAAAAAATA
>JBJKTB010000062.1:0-3391 GCA_046703345.1 Ignavibacteriaceae bacterium | reverse complement strand
TGAAGCAAGGATACTTCCGCCGATAGAGAATCATTTTTTTGCAATAATAAGGAATATAACCTCAGAACAGACAGCGCAGGAGGCTTTAAAGAAGAGCGAGGCGCAGCTGAGGCTTGTACTTGAAAACAGCACATTAGGCGTAGCTTTTATAAGAAGCGAAAAGTTTGAGTGGGTAAACATGAGAATGGGAGAGATGTTCGGTATTCAGTCGGAAGCGTTCGGCGGGATGCCGGTTTATAAAATTTTCCCGACAGCTGAGATATTCGATTCATTACGTGACGGCGTGTTGTCGATACTAGGAACCAACGAGCGCTATGACAATACAGTTCAGTTAAAGCGGCAGGACGGAACTCTTTTCTGGTGCCGTATGATAGGTAAAGCAGTAAATCCGGACCGCAAGCGAGACGGGACAATATGGATGTTAGAGGATATAACAAACAGAATAAAGGACGACAGCCGGCGAGCTATCTCACAAAAATTGGAGTCGATAGGACAATTAGCCGCAGGCATTGCGCATGAGATAAATACACCCATGCAGTATATAGACAACAACAACGCTTTTCTGAATGATGCGTTTAAATCTCTAAATGATTTTATAGCAGGGTTAAAGGAATTATTATCACAAAATTCGAATACCGGGCCTTATTCAATTGCAGATGAACTTGAAGAACTGGAAGACAGATACGACATAAATTATCTACTTAAAGAGATACCGCAGTCGATAAAACAAACCGGAATAGGGATTGAGAACGTAACTCATATAGTAAAGGCTATGAAGGATTTCGCTCATCCCGGGAAAAGGGAGAAGAACTTCTACAATATTAATAACGGCATAAGAGTCACATCTACAATCGCCCACAACGAGTGGAAATATGTGACCGATCTTGATCTGAAATTGTCAAAAGATCTTCCGCCTGTTTATTGTCTTGAAGATGAATTTAACCAGGTAATCCTAAACATGATAATAAACGCCACGCAGGCGATAGAAGAGAGGAACGGAAGGAACAGTTCAAAGAAAGGCAAGATAACAATAGAGACGTGTCAGGAAGATGAATTCGCAGTAATTAAAATAAGCGATACCGGTACGGGAATTAAGCCGGAACACAAGGACAGGATATTCGACCCGTTTTTTACAACTAAGGAAGTCGGCAAAGGCACCGGACAAGGATTGGCCATATCGCACGATATAATTACAAATAAACACGACGGAGTTATCACGGTAGACTCTAATTACGGGGAGGGTACAACTTTTACAATAAAAATACCTATTAAAGATGAATGAAGAAAACAAGAATAAGATAAAAATACTTTTCGTTGACGACGAAGTAAATATAATACACGGCATAAAACGGATGATGTATGCTTATAAGAACGAATGGGAGCTTTTTTACGCAACGGGAGGCGCGGAGGCGCTGGAGCTGCTTGAAAAGGTAAGGGTGAACATAATAATAACCGACATGCGTATGCCGGGTATGAACGGAGCTGAATTGCTGTCTATCGTTGAGCATTAATATCCGGTTATTATAAAAATTATTTTAAGCGGTCATTCAGATGAAGATATGATTCTTCAGACCTCGAAATTCGCTCATCAGTTTATATCAAAACCCTGCAGCTCCGATAAGCTGGTAAATACAATAAAGAAAAACATAAGAATGGAAACATATCTCGGCAACGACTCTCTGCGAAGCATAATCAACGGGATAGACGATCTGCCAGGGCAGCCTGAATTACTTATCAGACTGGAATCGGAGTTCAAAGACCGCAATGTTTCCCTTCAAAAAATATCGCGTATTATATCCGAGGATTTTGTACTATCGGCAAAGATACTGCAGCTTGTCAATTCGGCCTTCTTCGGAGTTGAGAATGAAATAGTAAATCTTGATAACGCGATCTCGCTTTTAGGAGTAAATACCATCAAGTCCCTAATTATATTTTTAAAGCTAAGCGAGTATATAACAAATCAAAATATATTAAGCTTCAATTTTAAAGATCTGATAGAGCACAGCGTAAAAGTAGCTAGAGGGGCACAGGCGATTCTAGTAAGCGAAACCGGAGATAAAATAAAAGGAAAGGAAGCTTACACGGCCGGGCTGCTACACGATATAGGAAAACTTATTCTGTTAAAGTATCCCAAATACATGGAAGAATGTTTTAAGAACGGGACCAGCAGCTACAGCGATGAATATGATAAACTAGGCACTTCGCACGCCGAAGTGGGCGCTTATTTGTTAAGATTGTGGAATCTGCCTGAGCGAATAATTAATGCGGTAGCAATGCATCATAATGATTTAGATTTATCAGTAATAGATTTAAACTCAGCAGTTAAAATAGCGGATATTGTGAACCAGGATGAAGACGCTGAGGGAGTTTTTGAGATTACTCAATATGAAAGGTGGAGTAATATAATTCAAAATGACTTATGATTTAGACCGGAGGCAGGGATTCAGAGCCCGGTTTTAAGCGAACGGCTTCATGATTTGAAAAAATTATTTTAAACATAAAAAATTCATCATGATGCATGACATAAACATTTTTCTGATAATTGCCTTATTAATTTATTGTGAAGGCTTAAGCTTATGACTGATGAGCACAAACGGGGTAATAAATCATCTCCGGAGATCAAAGCATTTAGAAATTTTGACATTTAAACTCAAAAATAGCTGGTTTCAACTGAAGTAATTTATAAGTGACAATATTTATATTTTAATTAATGCCGATAGGAAATAAAAATGTATAAAATCCTAATGATAGATGACGACGAGAATATTCTTTACGGATTCAGAAGAATATTAAGGAATGAGTTTCAAGTATTCATTGCCGTCAGCGCACGATCGGCTTATGAGATTCTAAAAGAATATGATGATTTTGCGGTAGTAATATCCGATTACACTATGCCCGAGGTTAACGGTATAGAACTATTGGCGGAAGTGAAAAAAGCGCAGCCGAACGCGGTAAGGATGCTTCTAACCGGAAATGCCGAACTTCAGATGGCAATGGACGCGGTAAACGAAGGGAATATTTTTCGTTTTTTAACCAAGCCCTGCGGCAATGAGCAGATGATAAACACGATCAGGCAGGGTATAGAGCAGTACAGGCTGGTCGTATCGGAAAAAGAGCTTCTTGAAAACACACTTAAAGGCAGCACAAAAGTTTTAATAGAGATAATGGCAGCCGCAAATCATGCAGTGTTTAACAGATCGGTGCTTACCAGGGACCTGGCGAGAAAAATACTACGCAGGCTATCTTTAGAAGACACCTGGGAAATTAACATGGCGTGCCTGCTATCGCAGATAGGGTGTGTAGGAATACCATCCGCGATTATAGAAAAGAAAGTAAGCGGCGAAGAACTGACCAAAGATGAGAGGGACTTATATTTATCCCAAGCCGAAAT
>JBJKTB010000061.1:0-2940 GCA_046703345.1 Ignavibacteriaceae bacterium | reverse complement strand
TACATATACTTAATAGCCTCACGCATACCTGCCGAGTGAACGGCCACGGTTCTGTTCTCTTCTGTAGTGAAGATGAAATCGCCCGGAAGGCTTTCGATATTTCCGTCGAATGCCAGGCCGACTATCTGAGCTTTCTCATTGATTACAGGGCTGCCCGAGTTGCCGCCGATAATATCGTTAGTGGAGACGAAATCCATCGGAGTTTCAAGGTTGAAATCAGCCGGAGGATTCTGCCATCTCTTAGGCAGATCCCAGGGATACTTTTTGCCGAATGAATAATATCTGTTGTATAATCCGTAGAAAGTTGTGAAAGGCGGAGCAATAGTTCCGTTGTACGGGTAGCCTTTAACAACGCCGTCTGAAATACGGAGAGTGAATGTCGCGTCAGGCGGAATGGAAGTTCCGTAAACCTCGAACAACGCCTTGCCTAGTTCCTGAGAATATTCCGTTTCCTTGGAAGTGATTGAACGAATTTCTTCCTGCATTTTATCGCGTCTGTCCTGAGAATGAACCATGTAATAAATAAAAGGATCGTTGGAGCTTAAGATAGCGTCAGGTCCTTTTTTGATTAATTCTTTCAATTTATCCTGACTGTTAATAACAGAGTTATCCAGCATGTAGTTAACCGCGTCCATGCCGGTCTTGCCGCCGAACATTTCCTTAACAAGGTCGTCATCCGAGCCGAGATATTTAACCATTCTGTCAACCTGATCCTTCAGGAGCATATCTGTCAAATCTTTATCCATCTTTTCGGGTATCAAACCGTTTATGGTAGAATCCAGCTGAGCGCCCTTGTAAGCTTCTTTCCTTTGATCTTCCGGCAGCTTAAGCTGATCGGCCAGTTTAATAACGTCTCCGGCGATGAAGAAATATTTAGGAGTGAAGAATGGAGATATAGAAAGCGCGAAATACTTATCAGAAATTTCTCTCAGCTGATTCTGTGTATCGGCAATCTTTCCCCACAGGTCGCCGTATTTCTCGTTAAGCTTAGGATTTGAATGAACAGCGTTCTGGAAGTTCTTTTCAAAGTCAATCTTCTTCTGCATAAGGATAGGATCTCTTAAGCCTTTCAGCATGCCGGTATAGGCTTTCTGGGAGTTGGCCATGCCGAAAAGTCTGTTCTGGAGTTCGGCTTTTCTTTCCGGATGTTCCGCGATAATCTTCGAATAAACGTTTACAAGTTCGTTAAGAACATCAAGCGTTCTCGGGTACTGAACGTCTCTCATATATTCGAGCTGCGACACTGTTTTAAGACGGTCTGTATGGCCCGGATTACCTACAACAAAAACAGGCTCGCCTGGCTCCGCGCCGTTGGGGCTCCAGTGGAAGTAATGGACTGTCTTTAACGGCTTGCCGTTTTCATAAACTCTGAAGAAGTTGCAGTCGAGATCGTAGCGGGGATAAGTGAAGTTATCATAGTCGCCGCCGAAATAACCTAAAGAAGCTTCGGGAGAGAACACGAGTCTTACGTCGTTATATCTCTTATATCCGTAAAGCGAGTACTTGCCGCCGTTGTAAAGAGTAACGATCTGAATTCTGAGTCCGGTAGCTTCGCCTTCCTTCTTCTCAATTTGCTTAAAGATCTTTTCCCTGTTCTTAACTTTTTCTTCGGCGGTTTTGCCTTTGGCTATAGCGTCCTGGACTTCAGAAGTAACGTCTTTAATAAGCACGAGCTGATCGACGTAGAGGCCGGGAACGGGTCTTTCGTCGGCAAGAGTTTTAGCGTAGAAGCCGTTATCGAAAAGGTCCTCGCCGGGTTTAGTAACTTCGGCAACGCTTTCCCTTCCGCAGTGATGGTTAGTCATTACAAGTCCGTCGGCCGAAACGAAAGAAGCGGAGCAGTAATTAGCGAAGCGGAGAGCCGACATGCGCACGTTGTTCAGCCATTCGTCGGAAGGTTTAAAGTTATATTCTTTTTCGAAATAATTTACAGGCGGATAATCGAAAGTCCACATTTTTCCTGTATCGAATTTGCCGGCTTTAACAGTATCAAGATTAAGCCAGCTGTAGTTTCCCTGCGCCGCTGAAGAAGATTTCTGCATCTGGCCTGTTGAGGAACAGCCTGCAACAAGCAGCACCGCCAGAAAAGCGACTGCGCGGAAACTAAACGATTGAAGCATTCTTTTCATTGCTTATCCTTTATTAATGATTGAAATTAAGAGTACCGGAGCATTGGTTTCAGCGGTTTCCAGTGTGAGCCGAACCCGGTTTCCGGTAAAGTGTTTTGAAATAAAATTACTGATTGCGATCCGGTATGAGAGCCTGAGCGGGTGCGATGAACTTTGAAAACAGTAGGTAAAATTAGATAGCATTGTATCCGATAAATAAAATATTCAACGGTTTAAAAATGAAAAAAGCGAGAAAAGATAATTCATAATTTATATAGCGTGCAAGCTTTCCGTCATTTTATAGGACCGCTCATCAAATTTTCAGCTGAAAATGAATCGATATCCGAGCTTTTTCGGGCAGGAGCGGGAAGGGTATAAAATTCCTTATGCGCTGCCGCCGCTAAACATGCATATAAAATTCAACGGCGGCGGGCAATTTTTAACCGGGTACTATTCAACAATATGTCGATTGCCAGCAGTTCCGCCCGGCAGCTCGTGAATTAAATGTATGAGTCGGGCTGATACAACGGTTCGATTTCCCATTCGTCTTCAATAGTGCCGACGCAATGAGAACATTTCGGAACGCTGAAAACAACTTTTTCCTCGTTAGGCGTCGCTCGTACAAAATTCAAGATCGTCTTACAGCTTGAACACTGAACGATGTGAGAGGTAGTTGTTTTGGTGCTGCAATCAGGGCAAATGAAACCTAAATCTCCGGGTGTTTCCTTGGGATTCACCAGGAAAATAGCGTTACATTTGGAATTGTTGCATTTTGCGAAGTGCCATTTAACGGTATCTGTAGTCGCGATAATTCTCTCCCTTATAATTTTGA
>JBJKTB010000060.1:0-8879 GCA_046703345.1 Ignavibacteriaceae bacterium | reverse complement strand
GTATTACGGCATCAGAGGTATAAGTGTCCTTATTATTAACCTCGACTTTTTTTATTTCTCCTTTAAGCTCCAGCGAAGTTATCTTCAAATTATTCTTGATAACGCAGCCGAAGTTTTGAGCCTGCTTTTTCATTACATTAGCCAGACCGTATCCGCTTGTATTTTCAACTCCGGGATAATTAGCTATCTCGTGAGTCAGTATCATTTGTCCGCCTGCCGTGCCTTCATTTAGAATTAACGTACTCATTTTACCGCGGGAAAGATATATGCCGGCGGTGAGACCTGCCGGCCCTCCGCCGATTACTATAACATCAAAATGCTTGGTATCCATAATCGCATTATCCTAATCTTAATTGTATTGCAGGATTTATTTTCCGAAATTATCGTTAATTATTTCGGTTACCTGGTCCATCGATTGTATGCTGCTTGTAGCCTTTACAACTTTTCCGTTCTTAAAGTAAACCGTAAAAGGCAGACCGGCAAAATTTCTGCACTCGGGAAGATTTCTAATTACATGCGCGTGAGGAGCATCGAATTCCATATCTCTGAACGCAACGTTTTTATATTCGCCTTCCAGCTCTTCCATTACTCCGTAAACCGGAACGCACATCGGCCCCATTCTGCCGCAGCATATCATTACATTCTCATTGTTTTGTATAGTTTCATTGAATTCCTGTTCGGAGAGTAGATGTTTTAAATTTGTCTGTAACATTTGTATTCCCTGTAAATGTTTTTAAAAGTCCGGACACGTGCGTTCCGAAATACCATTATTTTTTTCGATTATACGATGCAGAATTATCGAATAGGATTCCGGATAGAATTGAATATTGAGGAATGCTTCTGAAAAGAACTACCAATAACTAAATTCGGCAGCCGATTTCTTTTAAGTTTTACGAAAACATCGAGTATATTATCAAATCATTTTACAGTAATTACCACGAAAGTGATGTCATCTCTTTGAGCTTCTCCCTCTCGCCAGACGTCAATTGATCTTTTAAATTCATCAATTATCGCCTGAGAATTGCTCCCCGCGCCTCTCCGGAAAACGGTAAGTATGTCGTCATATCCGAACATCTCCTCATGCGGATTCAAAAGCTCAGGAAAACCGTCGCACATCATTACTATAGTATCGCCGGGCGAAAGGTCGACTTCCTTTTCTTCGTAAGGATACGCTACCCCAGTACCGAGAGGAAGTCCTTTTAAGGTAAGATACTCAACCGTATCGGCCGACTTGTCGTACATTATCACAGGAGGTATTCCGGCGCTGGCCAGTCTCATTTTGTAGCCTTTGATCTTGGCAACCGCCAGACACATGTACATGTACTCAAGGTTAAGTTCTTTTATCGAGTCGGAAAAATGTTTGAACATCACAGGAATCTTGTCTACCGTCGAATTAGATATGAACATACTTTTAACAGCCGTAACCATTACTCCCGCTTTTACGCCGTGCCCGGTAGCATCTCCTAATATAGCCGCTAATGTGCCGTCTTCGTAAAGATGGAAATCATAGTAATCTCCTCCTACTTCAGTAGCCGTCTGCATGAATACGGCAATATCAAGATGAGTAACAGAAGGCAAAGACTTTGGCAGCATTGACAGCTGAATCTTCCTTGCTTCTTCGAGCTCCTGCGCCTTCCTCTCATTTTCAGCTTCCAAAGCCTTCGCAAGCAGCTCAGCTTCTCTTAACCTGGCCTTTTCTTTTTCATTTTCTATTTTGAATTCGGCTTCCCTTTTTTCATGTTCTATCGCTTTTTCCGAAAGCTGCTGCACTTCGACTAGTTTGATCGAAAGATTTTTATTCGTTACGGCAAAATCTCTGGCCAGATAAATGGACATCGAAATCGGCAAACTTATAAGACCGCTGTATATTATTAAAGTTTGCAGATCGTCTGATATAGAGTTAGTAAGTTTCAATAAGGTTAATGCAAAACTGAAAAGCAGCACGAGTATGAAAAATAAAGCGCCCGTACCGATTACCCATGACCCCTTTACTTTTTTCCGAAGTCCGTTTATTATCACTCTCATACCTTCAAGAAGTGAGAGCACTGCAAAAGTTATAATGGCAGGATTTAAAATTGAATCGGGAATGAAGTTTACAGTAACCGGAGTTAATAATAAGAGTATACCAACAGCTAGAAATATTCTGAAAAGCTTTATAACCCGTCCGTAGAATACGTAATATATGAAGAGCATAAAGAATAGGAATACGGACACAACAGTAAAAATGTTAAAAAGATTCAGCACAACCATACTTATCGGACTGGCTATATTTCGGATCAAAAAGCTCAGAAGAAAATTCAGCGATAAACAAAATGTGAAAATACTGTAGTATAAATTTTCAATTCTTGATCTGTAATAGAAATAAAGGAAAAGGTGAAGCAGCGCTAGAGACGCAAGTATGCCGAACAGAGAAAGATTCAAAGAGGCATTCACTTTCCCGTTATGATCCTGTTCTTCAATTAAAGGATTTAACAGCCCGGCTTTTACAGTAAGCCCGCCTATTTTTGCAATTTTGCCGAAACGCTCGTAAAAATTTTTTATATCGTAATACGAATATCTAACAGCAAGAATGTGTACGCTGGATGAATCCAGATACACTCCTATGGGTGTTCCGTCCGGATTATATTCGGATTCGTCCGAATCATTATTTCCCACCGTACCGAATTTGTGAATAAGCTTGCCGTCCAAATACCATTCTGAAGCGCCTCTCTCTGTTATCGAAAGTCCGATTTGCTTCCCGTATAGAGAAGAGTCGACTTCAATTTTCAGTCTTAACCAGCATATACCCGTGTTTTCATCAGCCGAAAGTGTATCCATAGCAAAAGATACATTTATTGTTTTCCAGCTTGAGTCGTCGTAATGAGGAGATTTCCATGCGGTATCGTCTCCGGATTTAAATTTCCAGTTATGGCTTATATTAACCGATTTGCTGCCGTCGGCGTTATTTTTAGTTAAGAGATTTTTTGATATTTGAAGTCTGCCGTCGGATTGGCCGTAACACGCGGCGGCAGTCAAAATTACAGCGGCTATAAATACAAAAATTTTCTGCATGCAGTAAACAATGTTTTATTGTGGTGCTTAATAATAATACTATTTTTAATTTCATGCTATAATTATGCTTAATTATGAACTGTTTTTTTATCAGTTCCGGTGAATTAAAAAAATGTTCGACACCGGAGAAGATAATTGTACTGTGATGAATCTCAAAAATTTTGATATTTGCTCTAAGCCAGACAATTCCCTGTATATATCGATCAATATTCTGTTGCGTGTAGTATAATTTTTCCTTAAGTTAAATACGACAAAATTGGTCGTATTTAGAAAATGCTGAAATTATCAAAAAAGACGGAATACGCCTTAATGGCTGTTAAATACATAGCTGTTTATTCAGACCATTCTTCTGTCACGGCTAAAGAGATTTCAGAGGGATATAATATTCCGTATGAGTTATTATCTAAAGTTCTTCAGAAATTGAGTAAGTTTAATATCGTTAAATCTTTTCAGGGAGTAAAAGGCGGATACAGTTTAACAAGAACTCCAGAAGAGATATCCTTGATAGACATAATCTCTATCATCGAGCCGCATTACAGCATAACTGAATGTTTAATAGAACACGGATCGGAGAAGGACTGCGCCAGATTTAATTGCTGCATGATTCGCGATCCGCTGGCTAAGGTTCAATCGGAAATTGATAAAGTGTTCCGGACTACAACTATTAGCCAGATTTTATAATAAATTCTTATAAATTAGTTTTAACTTTTAACTTGACAATGCATTTACCGATTTATCTGGATAATCAATCAACAACACCCGTAGATCCCGAGGTTTTTGAGGCTATGCGTCCCTATTTCCTTGAGAGATTCGGAAACGCTTCCAGCCGCCATCACTCTTACGGCTGGGAAGCCGAAAGCGCTGTTGAGAACTCCAGAAAAATCATTGCCGGATTTATAAACGCCGAACCGGACGAAATCTACTTTACTTCCGGCGCTACCGAATCGATAAACTTGGTTCACTTCGGTGTAGCGGAAGCATTAAGAGAAAAAGGCAGTCATATAATAACCCGCAGCATTGAACACAGCGCGGTATTAGACTCGCTGAAAGAATTGGAAAAAAAAGGTTTTCGGTTAACCGTGCTTCCGGTTGACAGCAAAGGTAATATATCTCTCCGTCAGCTTGAAGAATCAATAACCGGCAATACCATTCTTGTTTCGATCATGTCCGCAAACAATGAGATCGGAACAGTGAACGATATAAACACTATAGGTGAAATCTGCAGGGAGAAAAACGTTCTTTTTCATACCGATGCCGCGCAGGCTCTGGGTAAAACAGACTTTGACGTTGAGAAAGCAGGCATATCTTTTACTTCTTTCACTGCGCATAAGATTTATGGTCCCAAGGGAATAGGCGCAGTATACGTAAGCAAACATAATCCTCGCAAAAAACTAGTTCCTCGGCTTTTCGGCGGCGGACAGGAAAAAGGAATTAGGCCGGGTACACTGAATGTTCCGGGAATTGTAGGTTTCGGTAAAGCGGTCGAGAAATATTCGAAGTGTATGAATGAAGAAAATGCGCGTATTAAAGGGTTGAGAGATAAACTTTTTAAGCTGCTTGTCTCCTACCTTGACGGTGTGAGGCTTAACGGCGGATTAGAAAACAGACTGCCGAATAATTTAAATCTCTGCTTCGGCGGGGTTAAATCAGAATCTTTTATTACCGGATTGAGAGATATAGCTGTTTCAACAGGCTCTGCCTGCTCTTCCTCATCATTAAAACCAAGCCGCGTGCTGAAAGCTATCGGTCTCAACGACGAAGATGCAAAGTCTTCTGTAAGATTCGGGCTTGGAAGATTTAATACGCTGGAAGAAATTGAATACGCCGCATCTAAAATTGTGGAAGTAGTTAATAAACTCCGCAGTATTTCTCCTGCGGAGGAATTAAAAAAAGGAATCATGGCTGATTGATTATAATGCGAAAAACCGCGTCATTAGTCAGGTATAAATAAAAATAGAAAATGAAATGATGAAACAGGAGGAACTCATGAAATATAAAGGAATAATAGAAAACGATTACGAAGTCTTTCTTAATTTCCTGAAAGCGAAATACCCGGTTTTCCATAATTCTAATTTTTTCTTCAGAGACCTTCAGTTCGGTATTCAAAAGTATCTTGAGAAAAAAGGAATGGACATTTCTAACCAGGACTCGGAACAATTAGCACACGACGTGGCCCGCTTCCTCGAGAATAAAGGAATTTTCGTACCGGTAAATCGACTGGGGTGGCGAATAAATTATCCTGAATTTGTGACCGCTGCCCCCGGCGATCCGTTTTAAGTATTATTTCATCACAAAAGATGATGATATTTTTGATTATTATTAAAATAATTTTAGATATTAAACTTTAATTAAAATAAGGATCATTAATGACCAACATTCAAATTGAATCCGAAATAAAAATAACTGAAAAAGCTGCCAGCGAAGTTAAAAATATCATGAACGAAAATAATGTACCCGTAACATACGGCCTAAGAGTTGGTGTTAAGGGCGGAGGATGTTCCGGACTTACTTATACTCTTGGTTTTGATGCCGCTGCGAAAGAAGGAGATACAACTATTGAGGATAAAGGGATTAAACTTTTCGTAGACGGAAAGAGCCTGTTTTATCTCTCGGGAACTCTTCTGGATTTTACGGATGGACTTAACGGCAAAGGATTTGTTTTCAATAATCCAAACGCTACAAAAACCTGCGGGTGCGGCGAATCGTTCGGCGTGTGATACCGCCGGGAGCACGGCTTGAGATTTATAGGACACTCAAGGCAAGGAGCGTCTTAAAATTTGAAAAGATTTTGCGGAGCAAATCAAATTAATACAGCATTTTAAATCATTAATCATAGGAGAAATAACATGGGAAAATATGAACTTCCGAAACTGCCTTACGCATACGATGCGCTGGAGCCTGTCATTGATAAAATGACTATGGAAATCCATTATACTAAGCATCATAACGGTTACGTCAATAATTTAAATAATGCGATTGCCGGAACCGATATGGAAAACTTATCGTTAGAAGCATTGCTGAAAGATGTTTCTAAACATCCGACCGCTGTTAGAAATAACGGTGGCGGGCACTTTAACCACTCTCTTTTCTGGACTATAATGAAGCATGGCGGCGGCGGACAGCCTTCGGGTAAATTGGCCGATGCTATAAATGCCGCATTCGGAAATTTCGACGAATTTAAAGGAAAATTCACAAACGCAGCTGCCACCAGATTCGGTTCCGGCTGGGCCTGGCTAATTGTTCAAAACGGTAAATTAGCCGTTACTTCTACTCCTAACCAGGATAATCCTTTAATGGACGTTGCCGAAATAAAAGGTACTCCGATTCTTGGACTGGATGTCTGGGAGCACGCTTACTACCTCAAATATCAGAACAGACGTCCCGAATATATTGACAATTGGTGGAATGTTATAAATTGGGATGAGGTTTCCGCCCGTTTCGGTAATGCAAAATAAATTGCTGTAGTAATTAATTACATTACTATAACCACTCCGCTTTTTGCGGAGTGGTTTTTTATTACTCCATTAGAACCGGCGTATTTGATTTTAATCTATTTTTTTTATTGATTTGATAAAAAATTTAAATCTCCGAATATTCTGAGTTTCAAGCCAAATGAAATCATCTATTCCCATATTTCCTTTAAAGCTTGTGGTCTTTCCTCTTTCTTTGTATCCGCTGCACATTTTTGAACCGAGATATAAAAAGATGATTAATCGCTGCATTAAAGCAGATTCCGGCTTTGGAATAGTTTCTAAGGTAAGCGATGAAATTTCTTCGGTAGGAACTTACGTCAGAATTAATAATGTTCTGAAAAAATACGATAACGGCGAATTGGATATTATCGTAAGAGGCGGAGAAAGATTTGATATTATTAAATACGACCTGCACCGCGACGGCTACTTTGTGGCAGAAGTAGAAGATTATTCAGACACCGACTCGGCAACCGATTATATACTGCTTGAGAAAATGCAGTCAAAATTCGAGCAGATTATTGAGAAAGTAAACTTTACTCTTGAGGAATCATTCTGGAAAAATTATGATAAAACCAATTTGAAATCTTTTAAGCTGGCCGAGAAATCCGGACTAAGTCTTGAACAGCAGCAGGCTCTGCTTACGCTGAGAGAAGAGAACGCCAGAATTGCATTCCTAATCGAGCACCTGGAAAGGCTCAACAAACTTGTAAGTGAAAATGCTGCGGTTAAAAATATCATCATGAACGACGGCTACATTAATTAAAAAAGGATAGAATTTCTCCTATCCTTCCCCGGCAATGCGGTTAAATAATGTTTCTAATTCTCTAGTCTTTCTGCTGAAGATATTTTTCCACAAGCTTTATCCTGTTCATCGCTCTAGATAATGCGGCTTCAGCGCGCGCAACGTTGATCCTTTCTTCATGCTTGTTTTCAAGCCTTTTCCTTGCTCTTTCAAGAGCCGCCTTCGCCCGCTCCAGATCAATATCTTCAACTGCCTCAAGCGAATCTGCCAGCAGTCTTACATTGTTATCGCGAACCTCAATCGTACCTCCGGAAGTTGCAAAATACAGTGTTGTCTTATCCTCAAGCTCCACTTTAACTGCTCCGGTTTCGAAGGTACTTATGAGAGGAGCATGGTTCTTTAAAATCTGAAATGCGCCTATAGTTCCGGGAACGGTAACTGCTGTTACGCTGCCCGAGTAAGCCGGCTTTGACGGAGTTACTATTTCAAGTTTCAGATCGGCCATAATTATTTCATCGCTTTCGCTTTTTCTACCGCTTCTTCAATCGTACCGACGTACATAAAAGCCGCTTCAGGAAGATCATCGTACTCGCCGTTTATTATTGCCTTGAATCCGCGTATGGTATCTTCCAGTTTCACATACTTGCCTTTATAGCCTGTAAACTGTTCAGCTACGTGGAAAGGCTGGCTGAAGAAACGCTGAATTCTTCTGGCTCTTTTTACTACTGTTTTATCCTCATCCGAAAGCTCGTCCATACCGAGGATGTTTATAATATCCTGCAGGTCTTTGTACTGCTGAAGGATTTCCTTGCAGTTCCTAGCTACGTCGTAATGCTCGTCGCCGATTACACCGGGCTCAAGGATTCTTGAAGTTGAGTCCAAAGGATCTACGGCCGGATAAATACCTAGCTCGGATATCTGACGGCTAAGCACCGTGGTAGCATCCAGGTGGGCAAAAGCTGCAGCCGGCGCCGGATCGGTTAAGTCGTCAGCAGGTACATAAATGGCCTGAACAGATGTAATAGATCCTTTATCCGTAGAAGTAATTCTCTCTTGAAGAGCGCCCATTTCCGTAGCTAAGTTCGGCTGATAACCTACGGCTGAAGGCATACGTCCTAAAAGCGCGCTCACTTCAGAACCGGCCTGAGTAAAACGGAAAATATTGTCGATAAAAAGAAGTACGTCTCTTCCCTCTTCTTCTCTGAAGTATTCGGCGATTGTCAGTCCGGTCAGCGCAACCCTTAGCCTTGCTCCCGGAGGCTCGTTCATTTGTCCGAATACGAGAGCGGTTTTATCGAGCACTCCCGATTCTTTCATTTCCACCCAAAGATCGTTACCTTCGCGAGTCCTTTCTCCCACGCCGGCAAATACCGAGTAACCGCCGTGTTCCTGCGCTATGTTGTGAATCAATTCCTGGATAATAACCGTTTTGCCTACTCCCGCGCCGCCGAATAACCCGGTCTTGCCGCCTTTTGAGTAAGGCTCGATTAGATCTATAACTTTAATTCCCGTCTCAAAAATTTCTTTTCTTGTCGAAAGGTTTTTAAATAAAGGTGCGGGCCTGTGGATGGGATATTTTTTCTCGGCTTTAATTTCGCCAAGCGAATCAATGC
>JBJKTB010000059.1:0-3821 GCA_046703345.1 Ignavibacteriaceae bacterium | reverse complement strand
CTATGCCTTACAACGTGCTTAAAGGCGATCTTAAGCTTGTAGGACCGCGTCCTTTGAGTCAGCATTACTTCAGCCTTTACGACGAAGAGCTGAGGAAGAACAGACTGAAATGCAAGCCTGGCCTCATTCCTCCCTTCTACGCGGATAATCCGAAGACGCTGGAAGAGATAATGATGTCGGAAAAAAAATATCTAGCATCTTACAGTAAAGATCCGCTGCTAACCGACGTGAGATACTTTATAACCTGCGTAAACAACATTCTGCTGAAAGGTGCGAGAAGCAAATAAGTATATGCTTCACGTTCGCCGCGCAGAATCTTCAAGGCAAATTAATATTTAAATATTAAAAGCTTATTACTGTGACTGGATAGCGCCGGCACTCCAAGCACCCGGCTGACGAGTGTTTCCCAAAATATCCGTATTAAAATAAGATGATAAATCCTTTCCCGGGATACTTTGATTAATCACTTTATAGCTTTCAATAGAATTAGGGTCGTAAGGCTTAGCAAGAGTTATACGACCATTTTGGGAATGGAGGTCATAACCGGAATGCTGCCAGATAGGCCAGACAATATCGGTAGATTCGGTCCAATTATTCCATGCTCTGTTGCGGCTGAACCAGTAGTTGTAATCAGAGGCTATATAATTTACGGCGGCCGGATTCATCATCAGAATTTCTTTAATGGCCGACAAATCGTTAATTATTACGTTATTTTCGATAACGACAGTATCAATTTCTGAGAAGTAAAGACAAGTGCCTTTTACGCTTCCGTTTAGAATGGTATTGTTGAAGAGTCTGACACTCATGTTATAACCGGGGCTGCCGGTAAAATCAAACCCGTCCCATGCGGTAGT
Source organism: Ignavibacteriaceae bacterium (assembly GCA_046703345.1). Taxonomy (GTDB): domain Bacteria; phylum Bacteroidota; class Ignavibacteria; order Ignavibacteriales; family Ignavibacteriaceae; genus FEN-1297. The sequence continues at coordinate 2,967 of JBJKTB010000059.1, read as the reverse complement.
ATTTCCGCAAACCACGTTATTATAAATCAAGAATCTATTGGAATAGCAGCCGGCCACATAAATAGCGTCGCCGTTAAATATTGCTTCAGGCTCAACGTCATAGAAAAAATTACCAGCAATAACGGTCTGCAGGTTTTCGGGAGATCCTTCATTATACCACTGCATACAGTCGATATGCCATACAGTTCCGTTCAGCCCTCTAATACTTATAGTATTACCAATAATCGAATGGCCGCCTGCACCGAATTCCACATCAATACCGTCCTGATCGTTCTGTACTTTCTCGTTAACCGAATTAAGAAGAGTCTCAATTTTATTGTTAGTCACTGAGATGCTTGTATCCCCTTTCAGGAAGAGCGGGGCGCAGTGCCCGTCGGTAACCAGGCTGCAGTTATCAACGAAGCAGTCTGAAGAATTCTGAACTAGAAGATTAAAGCAGTAGCGGTTAAGATTATCGATCATCCATCTAACCGAGACGCCGGAAATCTTTACATTGCGGCAGCGGTCAACAGCAAGAGAAGCCGAATATCCGTTTACTGCCGAGGCGGAGAAAATTACTTTACCGTTATGCCCGGGATCTTTACCGGCGGTAACAGTAATAATACCTCCATCGGCTGATACGTTTTTAATTACATCCTGATCGTAAACTACAGAGTCGGTTCCGCCGGAGACATAAACAATATCGCCGGCTGTTATATTGGCCCAGTTAAGCGCTGAGAGAGAGACGGCCGCGTTAGCCCAGCTAGCACCGTTCCCGTTACCTAAAGCATATTTATCCACATAAAAACTGTTGGGCAAATTGTTGATAAATTTCAGTTTTGGATTAATTGATGCGCTTTGGGAGATGACATTATTTATATACGACTGCTGCAGATACCCCAAGTCAATATTTTCGCGGAGGTCTATGATATCAAAACCATAAAGGTTAGAATACCTTAGCGATAATGCCGCTATTTCTTTTGCCCAGGTAATGTAATCCAGCCTGTATGGTTCTGAGTAGCCGGCGGACGGTGAGACGGGAGGAGACTGTGAGGGAGGCAATAAAGACACATAAACATCAACGCCCGCAATTTTAGCCTTAGGGAGAAAAGTGCTTAGATCCTGCCAGTCGTTAGGATTAACTATTTTCCAATAATACGAACCGATGTTAAGAGTTTGGAGTCTGGACACGAGAGAATCCGTATTAACGTGGGAGTAATCGTCAGCCTGGGCATTTGCGCCGGAGCAGAAGATAAAAGCAAGCAGAAAAAGCAATCCTATTTTATAAGAGCGGTTCAGCAAAGCGGCATATTTAAGTTGATTAAAAATAATTTTATTCATTTATATCTCCCGGAACTAAATATAGTTCAGGCGAATTAAATAAAAAAGCCGGAACATAAGCGGGCATTCCTTAAAAGTAACTACTTCAGAAGAATCATCTTCTTAACTGAAATGTAATTACCTGCCTGCAGGCGGTAGAAGTAAATACCGCTGGCCAGCTTTCCGGAATTAAAATTATATGTATAAACACCGGAACTCTTGTATCCGTCAACCAGAGTCTTTACCAGCCTGCCGGTCTCATCGTAGACCTTCAAAGATACTTTATCGTTATGAGGGACGGAAAAAGTAATTTCAGTGCTCGGATTAAAGGGATTCGGGTAGTTTTGGCCGAGCGAATAGGATAAAGGGGTGCTGCCTGGCGCATCCGGAGAGACATCAGTAACCGAAACTCCGAAATTAAATTTATCGAAGTCGTAATCAGTTATACCGCCGCTGCCGGAGGAGTCAACCCTAATAACTATCTTGTTAACGGCATAAAAATTTAGGTTCAAAGTGCGCCATGAATAAATGTTAGAAAAAGACTCAGAGTACTTTAAAGTGGAGTCGTACCATCCTTCAACAACGAGAATATCAGTACTTACCTCGCTAACCTGGTAAGCCGCGAAGCTGTTAAAATTAAGGCGCTCGCCGTCCGGTGTGGTGATTGTAATCTTATCCTTCCCGGGATTCTGGAAGACGTAGTACAGACTGAGGGAGTTCACGTTAAAATTGTAACCGTAGTTAGTGTAGAAATCCCGGTTGCTTGTGTAGCCGAAGCCGCGTATAGCAAAGTAAGTGCTGAGCCTCTGATTGCTGCACCAGCCCTGCCCGTCAAAAGTAATTACATCCTGTCCGAATACACGCACAGATAACATCGATATAAAAATTATTATTATTGCACCGGAGAATTTCATCTTAACATCCGCATATCAAAATACATATCTTTGGCTGAGCCGACTATTAAATAATATTCTTTAATATTCGAAGAATATTTTAAAAATTATAACCGATAATTTACATTACGAGTCTAGCACCGAATAGGCGCAAGAATGTTAAAGTATTAATAATTCCTTTTCCGAAGGAATATGTTTCCATTAAAAGTATGAAGCACAGATAATTCCAAGGAATTATTACCGCAATGGCGTTAATAATAGAGAATACCGGCTCCAGATACAAGAAATATTAGTCAAAAGGCGCCTATAAACTACGAAGAGCATACCGCTCTTTTCCGCGTTAAATTAAGCATTTTAGATGATATTTAAACGAATTTTAAGTAATGACAATGAGGTCAGGACTAATATTTCAGCAGATGCTACAGGTACGGAATCTCAGACTATGGGTTCAAATAAATGAAATTGAGCCTTTTCTTGTATAAAGCAGGAATTGTAGACTAAAATTTGTGACTGATGTCTCAAATATAAACTACCCAACAAAGTTTAACCCCGCCCAAATTAAGTATTTATTGTAAAACTGATTAATAGCAACTATAAAACCAAGAAAGAAAGTTTAAAAACGAGATCAAAACGAGATCAAAACGAGATCAAAACGAAATCAAAACGAGATCAAAACGAAATCAAAACGAGATCAAAACGAAATCAAAACGAAATCAAAACGAGAGCAAAACGAGATCAAAACGAGATCAAAACGAAATCAAAACGAGATCAAAAC
>JBJKTB010000058.1:0-5362 GCA_046703345.1 Ignavibacteriaceae bacterium | reverse complement strand
CTTTACTCCTCTTCATTTCTCACTTCTCCAAATGATCCTAGACCTTACCGCACTGCTTTTGATAGTTTATTTTACCGGCGGAATAGAAACTCCTTTGTTCATGCTTTTCGTATTTCATATGATCATAGGTAGCCTTATCCTTCCGGGAATAGTGGTTTACTCGGTAGCCGTTTTTGTAATGCTTCTTTTTAACGGGATGATATTTGCGGAGTATTTTAACCTAATTCCCCATTACGCCTTAAAAGGATTGTTGATATCTCCTTTGTACAACAACCTGCATTTCATACTTGCGTACGATTTTGTGTTTTCATTCATGATCATCGTAAGCGTATTTCTTGCCAACAAGATCGCCCGCCAGCTTTACCGGATGGAACAGCAGCTTGTGGAATCGCTGAGAAAATTAAACGCTGCCGAAATTGAAAAACAAAAATATTTAGTGGGAATTGTGCACGAAATTAAAACTCCGATGGCAGCGGTCCATTCTTATCTCGATCTGCTGCTTAAAAATTTTCTCGGCCCGCTTGATGAAAAAGTAAAAGCAAGGCTTATAAGAGCGAGAACTCGTTCGGGCGAGGCAATACAAATGATTAATGACGTGCTTAAGATATCTAAGCTCCGACTGCTCGATGAGATAACTCTGCAGGATCTCGAGCTGCACGAAGTTTTGGTTTCCACGATAAAAAAACAGGCCGCCAACATAAGAGCCAAACACATTATGCTGACTCTTATAGACGGCAGAACCGAGAAGAGAAGGGTAGTAGGCGACAGGTTTCTTCTTGAGATCGCCTTCTCAAATATTATAGGCAACGCGGTTAAATATGTGGGGAACAACGGTTTGATTGAGGTAGCGATTACCGACGTTGAAAAAGGAATTGAGGTCAATATCAGCGACAACGGTATCGGTATTCCGGAGCAGGATATAGAAAAGATCTTTACTGATTTCTTCAGAGCGTCAAACATCAAAGAAAAAAGCTACGAAGGAACCGGACTGGGACTTTCAGTGGTTAAACAGATAATAGAAAGACACAACGGAACTATTTGTGCCGAAAGTCCTTCGCATCTTTCTTCCGGTAACAAACCCGGCGCATCTTTCCGCATCTTTCTTCCGTGCGGGGAAGAGAAAGTACCGGATTAAAAATTTTAATTCGACGTTTTGGTCACCTGTTGTACATAGTTCGACAATTTTGCTGAATATTTAATTTTTTCTTATGTCATTTCGGAAATTTTAGAAGATATAATACAGGCACGTAATTTGTATTATTAAACTTTTATCCGATCTGAAAAACAGGGAAAGGGGGTGAGCAGTTTAGATAAAAATTAGACTCTGTTTAGAATCAAGTTAATCTTCCTATCGTTAAAATCCTGTAATCTTATTTCCCTTTTTACAACATCTTGCTTTTGTACAATTAGAATAACTTAATCTTCAACTAAAAACGGAGCGGTGCCATGAAAAGAATAGAAACTTTGTTCCTTTCGGTGTTCATCTCCTTTTTTCTTTTTGCGGATTATCTTGCTCAGGTAAAGGCAGGCGAGGAAGCGCTCGGATCGAAAAAATACGACGATTACCAGATGCCTAAATTCTGCGGCACTTCCTGTCATACCGATTTTTATCAGCAGTGGAAACAGGCAATGATGTCGCAGGCTTACGTTCATCATTGGGATGAGATAGAATACTTTAAACTGGCGGTGCCTCATGCGGAAAAGGATCCGGTAGTTGCCGGTGTAAAGGCGGGATGCAACGGCTGCCACACTCCGATGGCTTTTCTATCGGGCGATGTTCCGCCGCCGCGCCCCGAGGAAATGTCTCGCGCAAACGAATCGGTTTCCTGCGATGTGTGCCATACAATAGTAGGTTTTAAGGGAGATGTACCTTATAACTTTAATTATATATCGGATCCCGGTAAGAAGAAATACGGTCCGCGTGAAGGTAAAAACTCGCCCGAACACGATCTGGTAAAGTCGGATTTTCTTAAAGAAGCCGAATTCTGCGGCACTTGTCATAATGAAAAAGATCCTTACGGCATCTGGGTAAAATCAACGCATCTTGAATGGAAAGAAGGACCTTACTCGAAAGAAGGCGTAAAGTGCCATAACTGTCATATGACGTACGCGCCGGGAGTCTCGGCTACTATGGGGAATAAACATCCCGATATAAGGCAGCATCTTTTCCATGGCGCTCACGATCCTGGGAAGATAAGAGGCACTATTGAATTAAGGATTCATCCCGATATCAATGAAGCAGAACCGGGTGAAAAAGTAAAAGTTACGGTAGTTCTGTTTAATCAGAAAACCGGACATAAATTCCCGACCGGATCCGTCGAAGACAGAATAGTATGGATGCATGTGGAAGCGGTCGATTCCAAAGGAAATGTATATCATCTCCCCGTTGATAAAAAAGGTTTTGAAGGAGAAGAGTACACTATAGGAAGCGACGTGCTTGCATATCAGGATATGGGCATCGCATTGAACGATCCGAACTTTAAGGGAGTACAAAGAGACGGCATTCCGGTAGGAGACAGGATCTTCAGAATGCCTTACTTCGACCCGCAGGGAAGAATGACTATACAGCAATGGAATACAAAATCACTCGGTGTGGATTACCGAATAGGACCGAGAGAAACTAAAATAGAAACATGTACATTTAATTTGCCGGTAGATGTTGCACCCGGACCGCTGAAGGTAACAGCCGTGTTAAATTATCAAAAACTTATTAAACCGGTTGCCGAATTCCTCGGCGTGCCTGATGAAGAATCGGAGATAATAAAAGTAAACGAACATTCCACAAAAATAACGGTTTTACCGTAGGAGGAATGTATGAAAAACTTTAAATCCTTCATCGTATTTTGTGTGTTATTCTTTTCGTGTGCCGATGCACTATTTGCCATCCCGGCATTTGCGAGAAAGTACAGTATGACGTGCAAAACATGTCATTCACCTTTTCCCAAACTTAAACCTTACGGCGATGAATTTGCCGCTAACGGATTTGTTCTGGCGGATAAAGACGCGCCGCGTTACTTCCTTGAAACAGGTGATAAAGAACTTTCCCTGCTCAGGGATCTTCCTGTTGCGTTAAGGCTGGAAGGATACATAATGTATAATCACGGCAATTCCGGCCGCTCTGATTTTGAAGCGCCTTACATATTGAAATTACTTTCAGGCGGATCTTTAACCAAAGACGTCAGTTATTACTTTTACTTCTTCTTCAGCGAGAGGGGAGAAGTTGCCGGAATCGAAGATGCTTTTATAATGTTCAACAACATAGGAGGCAGCCAACTGGATTTGTATCTCGGTCAGTTTCAGGTTTCCGATCCCTTGTTTAAAAGAGAACTTCGTCTTACGTTTGATGATTACGAAATATATAAAACCAAAGTAGGAAAGTCGGTAATAGATCTTGCGTACGACCGGGGTGTTATGCTGACTTACGGTTTCGAATCGGGAACGGACATTGTTGTTGAGGTGCTTAACGGCAACGGCATAGGCGGAGCGGATGCGTTGCGGAACTTTGACGGCGATAAATATAAAAACTTGTTCGGCCGAATTTCCCAGGACGCGGGAGAAAATTTTAGAATCGGAGCTTTCGGTTACTGGGGAAAAGAAAAACCGGGCGCGGAAACGAATGAAGTATGGATGGCCGGACCCGATTTAACAATATCTGTCGATCCGCTGGAATTAAATTTGCAGTACGTGGAACGGCGCGATAAGAATCCCGATTTCCTTGCTACAGGTGCGGCAGACGTGAAAACCAGGGGCGGTTTTGCAGAGTTAATTTACAGGCCTAAAGGCGATAACAGCAACTGGTACGGAGTGGCGTTGTTTAACTGGGTCGAATCAGACTTCAATAATTTAAACGGTAAAATTGGTGCGTTGAATCTCGGCTATCTTCTCAGAAGAAATATTCGCCTTGTTGCAGAGTATTCGCAAAATTTTACTCTGGAATACGGAAGAATCGGAGTGGGATTTATTACCGCTTTTTAAATTTAAGCTAAGAGTTAACATTATATTTTGATGGCAGAACAGTCGGAGGTTGTTCCGGTTCTATTTTTAATTAAATAATAAAATGATAATAAATCGGAATTCTTATTGCCGCTTATTTTCAGTTTATTATTACTTGCCGGGCAGCCTCCCGAAATTTTTTACCGGAAATCAGCCCAGCATACCCTTTCTCAAGGCTTTCTCAACCGATTGTTTAAAGCTCGTAAGGTTTACTGGCTTCTGAAATACATACTCGATTCCCAGGCGGTTGTATTCCTCGATTATCTGTCTGTCGAGATCGCTGCTTAAAACCACTATCGACGGTTTTGCTTTTAGTTCAGCTTTTTTTATCTCCATTACAAGATCGTAGCCGTTCATTCGCGGCATCAGATGATCCGTAATTACAAGAGCCGGCGGCGAAATCCATATCTTATCCATAGCCTCTTTGCCGTCCGAGGCAAGCTCAACATTGTAATCCGGCGTTATGTTTTTCAGTATCTTCGAGTAAAGAAGCCTGTCTGTTTTGTTATCGTCAACCAGCAGTATGCTTGCCGAGGCAATAGGAAGCGTAAACCTGAAATCCGAGCCTTTGCCGTATTCGCTTTCAACCCATATAGATCCGCCGTGTTTTTCTATTATTTCTTTGACAAGCGAAAGACCGAGTCCGGTTCCTTTCTCTCCCCCGGTTCCTTCGGAAGTAAATTTCATATCGACACGGAAAAGTTTCTGCATGTCTTCGGGTTTAATACCGGTGCCGCTGTCTTTAACTGAAAACTCAATAAACCTTGTGCGCTCGGAAGGAGCGGCGGAGATTTTTATAGACCCGTTTTTTTTAGTGAATTTTATTGCGTTCGAAAGCAGGTTGTTGAAGATCTGCATTACAAGATCTTTATCGGCAAAGATAAAGATTTCATCCTTAATGCTTGAAACAATCTCTATGTTTTTCTTTAAAGAAACGCCCGTCATGGAGGATAATGAATTTTCAATTATCCTGTTCACCGAAATTTTCTCCGGCTCGAAAGGAATTCTCCCGGTCTGAAGTCTTGTCCAGTCAAGCAGCGAGTTGACAAGCGAAAGCATCGACTTGGAAGATTCCTGTATGAATTCGACATACTGTTTCTTTTCGGAGTCGCTTAACTCCGAGTCACCGAGAAGCAGGTCGGTAAAACCGAGAATCGAACTGAACGGGGTTCTAAGGTCGTGTGAAATTATCGAAATAAATCTGTCCTTTGTTTCATTAAGCTTTACTAGATTCTCAGTTGTTTTGGTTAGTTCTTCCTCAGCTTTCTTTCTCAGCGATATGTCGCTTACAAGTCCGTAAAGTTTATTTATCCGGCCTTCCTTATCCCGCTGCAAATTAATTTTATTTCTTACCCAGACTATGTTGCCG
>JBJKTB010000057.1:0-5823 GCA_046703345.1 Ignavibacteriaceae bacterium | reverse complement strand
CAGTATACCAATGGCCATAATCGGAACTTTCATACTCGCGTTCGGCTGGTTCGGATTCAATCCCGGATCAACTCTAGCCGGAACCGAACTGCGCATAAGCGTTGTTGCTGTTAAAACAATGCTCGCCAGCGCTACCGGGGCAATGGCGGCTACTTTGTGGATGTGGTGGTTCCGTACAAAGAAACCCGATCCGTCGATGATGGCAAACGGTATGCTTGCAGGACTGGTTGCTATTACAGCTCCCTCCGCTTTCGTAAGCGCAGGCGGCGCTTCCATTATCGGTCTGATCTCCGGCGTACTTGTAGTTGAATCGGTATTCTTCTTCGACAAACTTAGAATAGACGATCCTGTTGGAGCTATTTCCGTTCACGGAGTAAACGGCGCATGGGGATGTCTGTCTATCGGACTATTTGCCGACGGAACTTACGGCGACGGCTGGAACGGTGTAGCCGGTACCGTAAAAGGCTTATTCTACGGCGGAGGCATGGGGCAGTTCTGGGCCGAGCTTATCGGTGTTATTACCTGTTTTGTAACTTTAGCTGCGCTCTCTTACGTGGTATACAAAATAGCCGATAAACTTGTCGGCAACCGCGTTGCCCTGGCAAAGGAGATTGACGGACTGGATATTCCTGAAATGGGAGTGCTGGGATACAACGGCTTTGAAATGGATAAAGCCACTGAAATTACGCATCCTAGATTATAATTTAGTTCTTAGTGTGTGGGGGAAATTTTCCCTCACACAATTTAATTTTTATGTATGTTTTATTAAACGGAGTCATTTATGAACGGACAATCAATCTCAATTTTTTATTCTATTCTTGCCATGCTCACAGGCGGTGTAATCGGACTTCTATTCGGATCTCTTCAGAACGGTGCATTCCGCCGCAACAAGCTGCTCAGAACCGAAGGCAGATTAAAAAACGGCTGGATGATTATGCCCGGCTCCATGAGCCGCGTTGCCGTACTTCTTGTTATTCTTGTTGTTATTCAGGCAGCATGTCCTGTTCTTTTCAACGGAAATATTCAGTGGATGGTTTCCGCGGGACTTTTATTAGGCTACGGCTACACTTTGCTGAGACATTTAAGAATGAGAGTTGAAGATCACCGCAGCAGCCTGAATTAATTTTTGTCGCGCCGGTCGTCAGTATTAATTTATTTCTTCTCCCAGTGCCAATGCCATGGTTCGAAGCCGACGCCCCAGATGTTGTTCTGAGGATAGGAAAGATAGAAATTAAATTTATTGGCGTTCTGCAGCATCCATTTATATTCGGGAAGGCTCGCGAAATCGGCTGAGGTTTGGTGATCGCTGAATCCGTTAATTCCGTCAGCGTTGCAGAAATCTATCGCGTTGTTAACCGGACTGCCGTGCTGGCTGTACCCCGGCATCGCGATCCATTTTGCGTTCTCTTTTAAAGAGTACTTGCTGCTGGTCGTTAAATAATGAAAAAATAGATACGCCTGTCTTCCGGGCGATCTGTATCCCGAATCGATATATACTTTTTTCCCTATATCCTTCTGCATCTGGTCGGCCATTCTTAAGTAATCTTTATATGAATGCTCCGGGCAAAACTGGATGCCGGTTTCCCTAGATCCTACATGTACTGAAGGCACTTCAACCAAATCTGTAGGCTTACCTACCGAATAAAAAGGTCCCTTGAACCCGAGCTCTTTCGGATTAATACTGAATATCCTCTCGGCAAAATTTCGTTCAATAAAATTCAGCGTGTTCATAAGAGTATCGTAGTCAACAATCGTTCTTCTGTCTTTTGGAATGGAATCTATCTTCTGCTGGAATTTAGCCGCTACATTATTGGCTACATAACGCTGCACAAAATTAAGATAAGTTAAATCTGGTTTTTGGAAGTATAGTACGGAAACGTACGCGACAAACAGCAGCAGTAAAATGATAATTGCGGAAAGGATTTTATTCATCTTTCTTCTCTTGAAATATTTAGATTTAGTAGAAGTCGCCAAAAAATTAAGAATAAAATAAAAATAAATTGTGAATTATAACAAACGAATTCCCGGCTCTTTAAAATTGTACTGTTTATTCGAATATTATAAGAACAGCCGGCTTATATCTAAATTTGCATCCGGGATTCTCAATTCCGGCAATCGGACTGCAGAATTGCAAAGTATTCCGGCTAGAATTTGAAATAAATAAATTATGTTATTATTTTTTCTTGGCATAATTTTGGAGAAATAGAACTAAGTTATTTTTATAAGACGAATGAAGAAAAAAATATTCATATCAACCTCAATACTCGTATTTATAACGGCTACCACCAGTCTGCCGTTTACTCTTCATTTCTGCACGATGACTAATTCTTATACTTTCCATGCTTGCAAAATGGAAAAGAATGCGCAGCATAAATGCCGGATGGAAAACAATAATAAAAACACTCATGCAACTTTGTCTTCCGCAAACTGCTGCATATTGAAAACAATAGACACAAAAGTAAATGATAACTTCGTTGCATCACATACTGCAAGATACAGCCCAAATAGTATTGTCGTTTTTTTGACCGATGACTCAGCCCAGAATTGGGGGAGTTTTTTAAAAGAGTTTACTGATCATTCCGATAATTCCCCGCCCCCGCTCCTTTACGACAACTATCTTTATATTCAAAATTCAGTACTGCTAATTTAAACACCCATACAATTTCTATCGGGTAATACGGAAAGTCATATCCTAACCTGCATAGAATAATATTCACAGATCCAAAAAAGTCCTATTTATTTTTAAAATAGTAACGATCAAAGTTTTCAAGGAAAACATATGGATAAGATTAAATTATTACTGTTGTTTGTACTTTCCGCGCTATCCGTTTCAGCAAATGCGCAGACCGGCAGACTGGATTCCCTCATCAGTAAAGCGTTAAGCGTAAGCCCGAAACTTAAAATGACAGACGCAAAAATTCGGGCAGCTGAAAGCAGGCTGCCGCAGGTTTCAAATCTGCCGGACCCGACTTTAACACTGGGGCTGGCGAACATGCCTACTAACTCGTTTTCTTTTACCCAGGAACCGATGACCGGTAAAATAGTAGGGCTGAGCCAGGCAGTTCCATTCCCCGGCAGACTAAGCGCAGCGGAAAATGTATACGCTAAAGATGTCGATATTGCAAAAGCAGAAAAGGCAGACGCGGCAAACGAAATTGAGCTGAAAGTTTCCGATGCTTATTACGATCTTAGTTTTATAAGAAAGTCTATAGAAATTTCCGAGAAGAACAAAAAACTGCTGAAGAATATTTCCGAAGTTGTACGAACCAAGTATGCGGTAGCCAGCGCAAGCCAGCAGAATCTTATGAAAGTCGAACTTGAGATTACCGCCATTAACGATAAGCTGGATGATCTTAAAAGCATGGAAGCCGAGAAGCAGTCTTTACTGAATTCTCTTCTTCTGCAGAACGACACTACAATAATTTTCACTGAAGAAATCCACAAGATTAATTTTCCGCGAATATCTGTGGAAGAACTTGACTCCGCGGCTGAAATCAACAGACCTTTTCTGCTGGGCACAAGGCTTGCAGAAGAGAAGGCCGGCCTTCAGCAAAAACTTGCCGCTTATGATTACTATCCCAACTTCAATTTTTCGGTACAGTATTCCCAGAGGGACAGAATTGCGGCAACCAATACTGCTTTGAACGACTTCCTTTCAGTTATAATAGGTATATCTCTTCCTTTAAACTACGGCGGAAAAGTTAACGCAAAAGTGGAAGAGAGCTCAGCAATGCAGGAATTTTACCGTCAGCAGTATTCATCCGCGCTTCAAACACTTAACGGTTCTTTCGGCCGGGCAGTCGCAAAATTGAATTCGCTCCGGCAGAGAATAAAACTGAATGAAGAAGGTCTGCTGCCACAAGCAACGCAGACATTATCATCAGCACTGGCAAGCTATCAGGTAGGACAGGTGGACTTTATAAATGTTATCGATGCACAGAATAAACTTTATCAGGCAGAGATCGAACTTTATAAATTAAAAACGGATTATATGAAAGAAGCATCGGAGCTTGAGTTTTTAACAGGATCAAATCTGAAAGATAAATTATAAACACCGGAATATTAACGGAAAAATCGAAACAGCATGTATTTGATATTTAAAGTTTAAGAGACAGGAGATTAAAAGTGAAAAAAATAATTTTAATCGCCGTACTTGGAATTCTGATACTCGGAACAACTGCATATTTTATGACGAGAGGAAATTCTGAGATTAATAAAGTAGAACACAAGCAGTTATATACCTGCGGTATGCATCCGGATATAATTTCCGACAAACCGGGCAACTGCCCGATCTGCGGGATGAAGCTGATACCTGTGAAGAATTCTTCTTTAACTCAATCGGCAAAAGATAGAAAAATCCTTTACTGGCGGGCTCCTATGGATCCGAATGAGATTTATAATCATCCCGGCAAATCTAAAATGGGAATGGATCTTGTGCCTGTTTATGAAGATGGGGCAGGCGGTTCAGGAATCGTAACCATCGATCCGGCAGTTGAGCAGAACATGAACGTACAAACTTACATGGTTGCCAGCAGACAGCTTTCTTCAACCGTTATTACTAACGGCGTGCTGAAAATAGAAGAACCTAGCGAATACATAGTTACAACAAGAGTTAACGGCTGGATACAGAAACTGTACATCGATTATACAGGCAAGAAGGTTTTTAAGGGCGAGAAGCTCATGGATATCTACTCGCCGGAACTCGTGTCCGCGCAGCAGGAACTGCTTACAGCTATTTCATATCAGTCATCTGTAAACAAGACAAATCTTACAGACGTGCTTGCAAGCGGAAACGAATTAGTCAAGAACGCCGTCAGGAAACTTCAGCTTCTGGACGTACCGGATGCGGATATCAAAAAGATTGAACAAACCCGTGAAGTAAGTACATACATGACTCTTTACGCTCAGAGCTCGGGAACAGTTATCAACAAAAATATAATAGAAGGACAGAAAATTAACGCAGGCGCGCCGCTGCTTGAAATTGCCGACTTATCAAACCTTTGGCTCACCGCCGATATTTATGAGTACGAGCTCGAGAAAGTTGCTGTTGGTTCGCAGGCAGATATAAAATTCAATTATCTGCCGGGGAAAATTTACAAGGGAAAGATTTCATTCATCTATCCGACTTTGGACCCTAAATCGAGAACAGTAAAAGTCAGGATCGATATACCGAATTCTTCAGGCGAACTGAAACCGGATATGTTTGCTAACGTTGAAATTAAAGGTAAGAATCTCGGCATCACTCCGGTAGTACCGGAGAACGCGGTGATCAGAAGCGGCACCAAAGATCTTGTTATTATATCTCTGGGAGACGGGAAATTCAAACCTCAGTACGTTGAACTCGGCGGCTACTCCGGCGGTTATTACCAGGTGTTGAAAGGCTTGAATGAAGGAAACGTTATTGTTACGTCCGCGCAGTTTTTAATTGATTCGGAAAGCAATTTGAAAGCGGCAATAAATCAGTTCAGAGAAAGTTCGCCTGCCCCGCAGAATGAATCCGGAAATAAAACTGATAATGAGACGACGAAAGATATGAATAAAGACAGCGGGAAAGAAGATCTATCACTCGTAAGAAAAGGAATAATAGATCTTCAAGCAATCGATAAAAACAAGGACGGAAAAGTGTTTGAAGATATGATGGATTGGAACGTTATCTCCGATTCTCCCGGACGCTGCCCGCTCTGCAACATGAAACTTGTGGAAGTCACTTTGAAGCAGGCAAAAGAAAATTTGGTTAAGCACGGTTACAAAGTAAAATAGTAACAATTGTCTATACGAAGGAGTTTTAAATGACGCCGAATACAGAAAACGGAAACGGATTTA
>JBJKTB010000056.1:0-5544 GCA_046703345.1 Ignavibacteriaceae bacterium | reverse complement strand
GAACCAGGTATCTTTAAGAGCAATCGGTACAATGCGGGTGTTTATCTGTTTTTCAACTACGAATTCTGAGAGGATAGAATACAGCCCGCCGGTTTTGAAATGATCTTCCAAAGCAACCACAAGGGACGACTCCCTGCAGATTTTAGAAACGGCATCCGCATCTAAAGGTTTTAAAGTGCGAAGATTTACTACGCCTGTGCTTATTCCCTGGTTTCTTAGAATGCCGGCGGCTTCAACGGCCTGCTTTAGAAGCAGGCCGTGAGTAAGTATGTTTATATCGTTACCGGGCGAGATTACTTCGGCCTTCCCGATCTCAAAACCGGAGTCGTGTTTTATTCCTGCCTTTTGATTTGTAAATCTTATATAAAACGGGGAAGTGCTTAAAATAACCTCCTCGAGTCCGATAAGCAGGTCTTCCTCGTCAGCCGGGGAAAAGATGTTGACATTCGGAATGCCTCTCATCAGGGATATATCTTCAAGAGCTTGATGCGTAGGCCCGTTGCAGTCGGATAAGAATCCGGGGACTGCGCCGACAAGTTTAACGGGCAGGTTCGAGATACCGATGTCGGTTCTTATAAATTCAAAAGCGCGCATGGTAAGGAACGCCGACAAGGCGTGCACTACCGGAATGCGTCCCTGCTTGGCCAGTCCCGCGGCCATACCGATCATAGTCTGTTCCGCTATTCCCACATCAATGAAACGGTCTTTTATTATGCCTGGGAGGTTTCTTATAGCGGCTCTATTTTCAGCAGTCAGAACAATTATTCTTTCGTCTTTATTCAGCAGTTCTATTAATTTTTCTTCGTAGGTCATTTTCATCTCACCGTAAGAGTTTCGGATTTCAATTGAGTCAGTTCGTTTGTATGAAGTTCATTTAAAAGTCCTTCCACTTCTCCGGCGGTAAAGCTGCAGAACCATCTATCCGCTCTCTCACTGATGCTCGGCAGACCTTTGCCTCTAACGGTTTCGGCAATAACTACGGAAGGAGTGTTTTTAACAAAAGGGACTTTGGAGAAGATTTCCTCGAGATCATCAAAATCATGACCGTTGCAGGTAAGAACACCGGTACCGAATGCCTCGAATTTGCGTTCGAGAGGCTCCAGTTTTATTAATTCTTCGGTTCTCATGTTTGCCTGGAATCTGTTTCTGTCGACAACGAAGATCATGTTGTCGAGCTTAAATGCAGCGGCCACCTGAATTGTTTCCCATACAGAACCTTCGTTCAGTTCGCCGTCGCCTAAAATAACAACCACACGGCTGTCAGAATTTCTCAGCCTGCAGTCGAAAGCGACGCCGGCGGCCACCGAAGGCAGATGGCCGAGCGAGCCTGAGTGAAACTCGACGCCGTAAATATTTGTATTCGGATGCCAGTAAATGGAATCGTTTGTGTTCAAATGGTTCTCAAGTCTGCCGGCTTCTAGAAAGCCCAGCTCAGCGAAAGTTCCGTACAGCGCGGGGACGTCGTGGCCTTTCGACAGAAAGAGATAATCCCTGTTGTTTCTATTGGCGTTTTCTTTATTCACTTTCAGAAAATTCGAATAGAGGAAGACCAGTAAATCGGCGCATGAAAGCGAAGCGCCGATAAAACAGCCGCCGTCTTTAGACATTTTAATAATATGCTCTCTAACCTTTAAAGCTGTTTGTTCCAGTTCTTCTTTAGTTCTTTTCATTTTTCATCCTGACGGGAATATTGAGATGCTTTGTTTCACCGTCCGAGACGGTCTTCAATTCGTTTAGATGATTACGGTACCAGTTAACGCCGTTGAACTCTAGGTTGATTAATTTTAAGTGCGGCTTTTCCTCCAGCAGCTTTAATATCATATCAAGCCCGAACAACGGATCCTTGTCATAAAGCTCGTCGTAAATATTTTTTATTAAGAGATAGTCTTCTCTGTAATCGATAGTAAAGCGGTGTGACATAGAATAGTCCTTTCCTTTCTCCCAGTAGACGTTGCCGATTCTGAACATACCTGGGTTATCCCAGATAAAAGGTGTTGTATGTTCTCGTTCCATCGGTTTAGCCGCGTTTTTCCAAGCCTTGTATAAAGTCATCATATTCATAATCTCTACGTCGTTGCCGTCGGGATAGGTAGCCGGATGAAGGTTACTCACGAAATCAAAGCTGTTCTGGTTCGACAGATAAAATTCAATCACCTTATCAATCACGCCCGGATCGATCAGCGGACAGTCGGAGGGAATCTTAACTACCGTGTCGGCGCCGTAAGCTATCGCAGTTTTATAATGCCTGTCCAGCAGATCATCCGGATGTCCTCTGAAAACGCTGATGTTTTCCCGGCTGCATAAATTTACGATCACATCATCGGAAGCGTCGGTTGTAGTAGCCACAACAACAGTTCCCGAATACCCGGCTGACATTACCCGTTCGGCCATCCTTACAAGCAAAGGTTTGCCGGCTAGCGGCATCAGCACTTTGTCCGGGAACCGGGAGGAGCCGGTTCTCGCTTGTATGACCGTGACTACTTTTAAATTCAATAGGCTCCTTTTTAATTTGATCCGCCATTCTTCGCAAAAGATACAATCTTAGACTTCTTCGAGGAGGGTTTAAGTTTGAAGAAACCCTCTGCGGCAGCGCCTGTCTTTGAATAATTTTTTACCGGCTCGTCCAGAAGTTCCTTCGCTACATGAGCGATGAATAAAGCCGACAAGCCTCTGTTCTGAAGAGGGACAAGTTTCTTTAACACCTCGATATCGAAATCGGAATAAACTTCTTTCCCAAGTGCGAGACCGATATAAACTACCGACGAATATTTTGTAACAAGCGCGTCGCAGTTCGCTATCATGGGTTCGATTTTCAGATCGCTGAACACGAGCGCTCCGGGGGCAAATTTGTTTATCTCGGCAGACGAGCGCTCAACATTTTCGTTCGGATGCAGCTTGAAAATAAGCTGTCTTCCTGCGGCAACCTCAACGGCATTTAATATAAATTTCTTTCTGTTCTCGTATTTAAATGTTTCCCTGGCGTCGCTAGTAGCGGCAAGAACAAAATTTTTGTAGGGGAAATTATTTTTATAATAGCTGCTGCAGTTGTCGAAGTTGGGAATTCCGGTTACTTCAATCTTGCTGCGTTTCACGCCTTTAGCGATGAAAAGATCCCTGTAGCCTTCCGAAGCCACGCAGAATTTTGCGTACGCGTCCGAAAGTCCTGTGGTTGAAGTACTCGCAAGATATCTCGGCAGTTTCAGGTTCTTCGCGAGGAAATAGATTATATTTTCAGGGTCGGTCATACCTTCCTGGACAAGTATTATTTTCCTGTTTTTAATATTTTTAGGAATTATAAGATCGCTGCAGGTAAATACAAGATCATAAATACGGTCGCTTCCGCCGTAGTCGAGCATGAGATTATTTTCTGCGATATATTCAAGAGTAGAGCGGCGGAACTTGCCGCCGAGGATACTGAAGTCTAAGAAATTGTGATCGCTTAGAAATTTTGTAAATCCGTCGCTGTAGTAAGGAGTGAAGTAACATTCGTATTCCTTAAGATGCCCTGATATTTTGTGCATCATGGTTGTCTGGTTAAGCGATCCGCAGATAAATAATATTTTTTGCTTTTGCATTTCAGGATTTAAATGTGAAGATATAGGATTAATTCGGGCAAAATATATCGACACAGTGTTAATGCAATGTTAAACTAGTATTAAGTTTAGGTTAAGGATGATTGTTATTGGTTCACAGTTCTTCTTTCCCGGTCATTATATTACACGGCGGGTTGACTATTTAATCATTTGATATATGTTATTTCAAAATGCCGAAGGCCCCGGTCAAAGGCGGGAAATATATTTCAGAGGTTGACGGCTATATTTTCCTTGACACTGCGTAAATAATTATTTAGTTTTTACCCGATCCGGGATTCATACCTACTGAGACGAAACAGTCTTCCAATCCGAAAAAAAATAATTCCTTTTACTGCGCGGCAATTATTGTCATAAGTGTGCTTTCAACAATTAATAAATTTTGGAGGTATAATGACTAAAGTATTTGTTACGGGCGCAAACGGCTTTATCGGCTCACACCTCGTGCGCGAATTGTTAAAAAAGGGCTACGAAGTTAATTGTCTCATTCGCTCAACGAGCGATCTTTCCTCAATCGACGGACTGAAACTAAATCTTTTTGAGGGCGACATAAGAAAGCCGGAAACGCTGGAAGAGCCGATGAAAGGCGTTGACTACGTTTATCACCTCGCAGCGGAGCTAATGGTAACGAGCCGTGAGGAGTTTTTAGAGAACAACACTACCGGAACAGTAAATATGCTGGAGGCCGCAGTAAAGTACGCTTCCGGAACTTTGAAGAGATTCCTGTACGTATCGTCGCAGGCATGCGCCGGGCCGCGTGATAATCCTTCGCCGATTGATGAGACCAGCAAACCCGAGCCTATTTCCTGGTACGGAGAATCGAAGGCTAAATCCGAAGAGCAGGTTATGAAATTCGCGGATAGGATTCCAGTAACAATCGTGCGTCCGTCGGCTGTTTATGGAGAGAGAGAAAAAGACCTGAGCCAGGTTTATACCATTGTAACGAAGCGGATTCAGCCCAAACTAGGCATACTGAAAAAGTATCTTGTTATGGTTTACGCCGGCGATCTTGTGAACGGTTTTATCGGCGCAGCCGAGAGCGGCAGCGCATTGAAAAAAATCTACTTCTTAAATCATAAAGAAGTGTTAACCTCCAAGCAGGTTGTAAAGACGATGGCAAAGGCAATAGGTAAATCATTCGGACTGATGGTGCCTGTTCCGCTGATACTAATCCGGATAGCGGCGCCGTTCGCAGAGATGATACATCACATAACGCGAAGCCGCGCGCAAATGACTCGTGACAAAGCTAGAGAAGTGTCTCAGAGATTCTGGGTAGCAGATCCTTCAAACGCAAAGAAGGATTTCGGATGGGAAGCCAAAAACAATCTTCTAGACGGCATGAAAAAAACTATACCGCATTTCCTCGAAAGGCTCGACGCGCTGCACGCTATGCCGCTGGAGAAGGGAATCGTATTCTGGCTAAAGTATGTAATCATCGCCAGTATTTTCGGAATAATAATAGAACTGACCTCATTCATCGGGAAATTCTATTCGTTCGATCCGTGGTGGCTCATCTTCGTTATAATGTTCGGCGCCTTCGGAATAGTGCTCGGCACGGTAGCTATGCTGCTGCGAAGAACCGGCGGTATAATTCAGTTCCTAGCAGGCACCGTGCTGGCCGGCGGACTTGAAATACTGAACGATGTTTCATTTCACATGTGGACCTTCGCGCCGGCATGGCCGTGGGGAATTACCGATCACTGGCTTAGATCAATTCTTCTCGGCATGGCCGGAGGAATATTCGTACTGCTGGTAAATCAGGTTATGATCCTTCTTTATAAGCGAAGACTCAGAGTCGGATAAGGGTAAACTATTCATCAAAAAATCTAATAAATAAATATTAAAAAGAGGTAAGCATGCCTGAGAAAATAAAAAAAACATTCGCCGCCCGGATGACCGACGACTTCGACGAGGTGGAGCTTAATCAGCCCGATTATCTTACGGTTGTTAAACT
>JBJKTB010000055.1:0-2923 GCA_046703345.1 Ignavibacteriaceae bacterium | reverse complement strand
AGCAAAAAGTATCCTGCAAAGAAGTAATGGGCCATATCTGCGAGAGCCTGGGAGAGGACCTGGATTCGCCTAAGTGCAAAGCTATTAAGGATCATCTCGACGAGTGCACCGACTGCAGAAATTATTTTAAGTCGGTTGAAAAAACCATTGACTTCTATAAACGATATGACGTTGAGCTTCCTAAAGAGGCGCACAACAGGCTGATTGATCTGCTAGGATTAGACGAGTAAGGAGTGCCGTTAAAACAAATTACCAGCCTTAAAGTCCGATTTTTCTCATAGATACTACGGCAGTCAGTCGTTTGATCCACATCTTATTTTTGAAAAGTACGGAAATCTTTTCAGTTCGGCTTCCTTGATGTAATTTCTATTTGGCTAAAACTAAATTCAAAGTTATACAAAACAGCGGGCGAGTCATAATCAGATTTATTAAATTCAACTGATCAATTTTATTTTACCTATAGCAATAGAATAATGGCAAGAAGATCAGCAAAACTACATCTTAATATTACTATATCCCTTATTGTGTTCTTAACCATTCTCGTAAGTATGCGGTATTTGGACGCAAATATAGCCGCCGGAGTGATGGATATTCTGCTTTCAATCCGCCCGTTACATAAAGTCACAGCCAACATACCCGACGTACTGCCTCTTATAGTAGGAATAGGCACTCTGCTGATGTGGGGCGAGTACGCATATAGATTATATAAAAAAAAGGCAGATAAGGCAACAAACTTCTTGTTACTGGCCGGTATAGTTTTACCAGCTGCATACATAGCCAAAACATTTCTAAAATTTATTTTCGGAAGAACAGATCCGCGCAGCTGGCTGATATGGAATAAGTCGCTCGAATTTCACTGGTTCAGCGCGGCAGTCGAGAGCTTTCCTTCGGGGCACATGACAGTATTTGCGGCTTTCGGCACGGCAATCTTATTATACTATCCCAGGTACAGGGTATCGGTTGTTTCTTTTTTAGTACTTCTCGGGGCGGCTCTTATATTAACCGATTATCATTTCCTGAGCGATGTTATCGCCGGAGCTTATCTGGGAACCGCGACAGCATATACCGTAAACTATTTTGTTAATTCTCAGCGAAACATATCGAAATAAAAAAAGACATTAAAACAGGTATACAATTTACTGAGGACAACAAAGGGCAGATTGATTTTGGGCTATCGGGCTGAAACAAAGTACTGAATTAGTTTGACGCTTCCGCAAGGAGCTTTTCGGATCTTAGTTTCGCGTATTTATCTCTGAAGTTTCTAAGGGGCAGTTCCATTACTTTTTTTAGGAGAGCTTTTTCTTTTTCCGTTTCCCCCATTCTTCTGTAGGTTTTTGAAAGCTGATAGTCGGCAACAATCATATTGGGATCGATCGAGAGGGCCTTCTCGAACATCTGAATCGACTGTTTATAAGTTCCTTCGGGAACACCGCCTAAAAAGGCTTTGGCGAAGAGCTTCTGGTACCAGCTTAAGCCGGCCGCCTCACGGTAGTAAATTCCCAATATTATATAGGGAAGAAAATTTCCGGGTTTTAATCTAATAGCTTTCTCGGCGTTATCTTTAACTTTAAGTGCGTAGGTAACTTTTTGCTTTCCTCCTTTAAACATTGCCATGTTGCCGTAGGACATTGCCAGGTAGGTATAGACGTCAGCGCTGTCCGGGTATCTCTGCTGGAAAAGCTCGGCGTAACTCAAGGCTTTTACTATATACTGCTCGGCCTGGTCATGTTTCCGCTGATCGAGAAGCTCCTCGCCCATATCGTTGTAAGCGCGTGTAAGTTTCAAGAGGCATGTATAGCTGCCGGGATCGGCGGCGTAACCTTTTTCATAATAAATTAGCGCGTTATAATTATCGAACTTTCCGTAATATTCATCCCCGATTTTTTCATAGTCTTTATCTGCCTGGGCAAAAAGAAAAGTGTTAAGCAGTACTGATAAAAGCAGTGCGGTAAAGATTATTATTCTCATATTTTTAATTTAAATCTTGTAAAAATCGGGACAATAATTTTTGTCTTTAATCACCGGACAGCAGCACCAGAGGCGCTCCCAGAGGAGATACTTGTGTTAATTGAATAAGATCACACTCAAAATTACTGAAAGCAGTATTACCATATAATTAATTTTCGGCACAAGCACAAATAAAATAATTAAGTCGTTATTATTTAACCGGCGGACAGGGGGTAGTATTTCCGCCGTCGAAGACGTACTTCCAGCTTCCGTCGTGCTGTCTTTTCCATACTGTAACATAGTTGCCGCAGCCGGTGACAAGTTTACCGTTATTATCTTTCGATGTGAATTCCCAGTTCCCGAAAGTATAGCCCAGCATTCCGTCCGGCGAAACATCGGCAAGAACCGGTTGCCACTTCAGCGGTGTTTTAACTGTGTCTCTATTGAGATAATTTTTTATCAGCTGATTTTTACCTGTTATAGGGAACTGATCCTGCCGCATTAATATAACGTCGTCGGCCGCGAAATCGATAAACGCCCTGCCCGTACCGCGCAGAGTTGACTCTTTATAAAAATCCTTATCGGCATTAATTAATTCTTTTTTATAGTTTTCTATTTTAATTTGCGCGGTTTCGGGATTATCGTGAGAATTTATCATTAACAGGATCAGAGCGGTAATTATAACCAGAATCAAAACTATCAGCTTTGATGAGCTTCTCATAAAACTCCCGGTTTAAATTTTTCAGGGCAACAGTTTAAGAGATAAAACAGCGGAGGAAGGGAAATTTTATCGACAGATAAGTCGTTATGCAAAATTACTAAAGCCGGGGGATTTTCTAAAAATATAAGTTATTTTAAACATGCCCCCGGCTAAAAAAAATAGATATCAGCGGGATCAGAAAATAACTGAATTAAAATTCTGATTAGAACTCATCCGTAACGCAGCCTTCGGAAGCGGAAGAAACGTTCTTAATAT
>JBJKTB010000054.1:0-3195 GCA_046703345.1 Ignavibacteriaceae bacterium | reverse complement strand
TTCCTTTAATTGCGGCAACGCTTACTACCGTCGGCGCGCTTATTCCCTTATTTTTTCTTCCCGCCGATCTAAAACCTTATTTCCTTCAGTTCGCTGAAACTGCGTCTGTGGTGATTGCGTTCTCGCTCTTAATTGCTTTTATGTTTGTACCTGTTTCGCTATTAATATTTTTTAGACTCAGAAAAAATAATTCGATAAATCGAAGAGCAGGTTTTTCCGAGCGATTTAAAAAAATCTATGCTTCGATTGTAACATGCACCGTTCTTCATAAAAAGATCGCTCTGCTTCTTGCGGTCTGGCTGTTCGGCCTGCCGGTCTGGCTGCTTCCTGCCGGCATCGATACTTCTTCCGGATACGCCGAGTCTTCACCTGCTGTTAATTTTCTCGCCCGTGCATATAACTCGGCTATAGGAAGTGAATTTTACCGAAAAATAAGGCCATACGTAGATTATGCTCTCGGCGGGGCTTCACAGTTATTTTTTCAGCATGTATATAAAGGGGAGATGTGGAACTTCGGCAGCGAAACTTACCTTATCTTTTCAATTTATGCTCCGCAGGGTACTCCTCCTGCGCAGATAAACAAATATACGCGGCAGGTTGAAGATCAACTTCTTCCCGACATTAAAAGTATTGAAACAATCACTACAATGATTTATTCTAACAATGCGAATATAAGGATAACATTTTCCGATTCTGTTGCAAATACGTCCGCTCCGTTTATCATTAAGAACAGGCTTACCAGCATAGCCGCACGTACCGGCGGATTAAATGTAGGTGTTTCGGGCTTCGGCCCGGGCTATTATTCCGGCGGCGGTACGGCTCCCAGCTATCAGCTCGAAGTCTTTGGCTATAATTATAATACGGTAAAACAAATCTCTAAACAATTGGGCGAAAAACTTAAGGAAAATCCGCGCGTTGATAATATTCAAATGGACAGGCTGCCCTGGCAGGAGGAAAGCTATCAGATACTTGCAGTTATTAACAGGCAGAGCCTCGACAGGTTTGGAGCTACAGTCTCTGACTTTGTACAGAATCTCTCACCAAATGTTTCCTCCGATCTGTCAAATATTCCCGTCCAGATACGAAACGATCCGGTAAGAACCGTTGTTAAGTACAGCGATTATAACAATGCTTCCTTCGCCGATCTTCCTCAAAAAAAAATTTCGCTTAACTCGAAAAGTTCGCGAATAGGTGAATTCGTAAGTCTTAAAATAGAGCCCGTCATGCCCGTCATTCAACGGGATAACCAGCAGTACTCACGTTATGTAACATTCGATTTTAAAGGTCCTTATAAATACGGTGATGCCTTTATCGACGCCGTTATAAAATCATTTATACTTCCGCCGGGATATGAGATTAAAAGACCGGATTTCTTATTTAATTTCGGCGAGAAAGAAACTCTTCCGCTTACGCTGCTCGGACTTCTGTCCGTACTCATAGTCTTTATGGTTACGGCTTCGCTTTATGAATCTTATAGAAATCCATTCATTATTATTCTGTCTGTTCCTATGTCGTTGATCGGGCTGTTTGCAGTATTTTATATTGCATGCGCTAACTTCGGAAGAGGAGGTTACGCTTCCGTTTTGTTTCTTGTCGGACTGGCTGTGAATAACGGTATCCTTCTCGTAGACCGTATTGCCGAAACGGAAAAAGCTCCGGGTATTAACGATAAAAAAACACGCGCACTTACAATCGCCGCTTATGCATCGCAGAGATTGAGACCAATCCTGATGACTGCTTTAATAACGACTGCCGGATTTATGCCGTTTGTTATTAATGCCGATGTTTATTCTTTCTGGTATACATTCTCTTTAGGGATCATAGGCGGTATTGCCGTTTCAACTTTCATGATCCTGTTCTTAATGCCCGCACTGTATGAGTTAATTAGCGGAAGAAAATCTAATTCAATAAAATGAGAATATTATTATGAAAAAGAAAAAATTGCTAATCGGTATGCTTGGAACCATATTAATCTTAATATTGATAGTAATTTCCAATCCCTTCTCACATACAGCAGTAAATAATGACTCTGCAAAAAATAAATCTGTAAATCTTTCCACCGGAAATGAAATCGATTTCCCGGTGAACGTTGCCGTAGTTAGGAAAGGGGATCTGATTACCTGGATAAATACAAGCGGTTATGCGTTTCCTGTTTGGAAGTACGAGATTAAACCTAAATTATCGGGTCAGGTAACCGAGC
The DNA here is from genome assembly GCA_046703345.1 of Ignavibacteriaceae bacterium. GTDB lineage: Bacteria > Bacteroidota > Ignavibacteria > Ignavibacteriales > Ignavibacteriaceae > FEN-1297. Next base: position 995 of record JBJKTB010000054.1, on the reverse strand, counting down.
TGAACGCCTTCAACGGTAAGTCGGTAACGAAGCATGAATTATTATTTAAACTTGATGATACTCAATATCAACTGGATGTTAATCAAGCTAAAAGTGATTTGATAAAATCTCAGATTGAATATGAGCTCCAGAAATCCAGCCCGGTTGCGGGAAACGGCAGCTTAACTTATTATCTTAAAAAACTCGACAGCATTAAGGTTATTTATGCGCATGAAAAAAAATTATACGACAACAATAAAATATCGTATGAGGAATTTAACCGCGTAGCAAGAGATTATGAGACTTTAAAAACTATCGCAACTCTTAATAGGGAAGACGTTGTTGCCAGCAGAAGTGGTCTTACTAATGCCGCTACAAATTATGAAAAGGCTAAATTGAATTTAAGTTATACCGAGCTAAATGCGCCTATCGCCGGGTTAATTGATAACTGCAGCATTGCACTCGGAAGCTATGTTACGCAGAACCAATCATGTATGTCGGTTATTGATATTTCAAGCATTAAGATGCAATGCGAAGTTACTGAGTCGGATCTTGTAAATATACATCATGCCGATCCCGTTGAGGCTGATTTTATAGCATTACCCGGCAAAGTATTCAAAGGTAAAGTAATAGAAGTTAATCCTTCTGTGGATCTTGCCAAAAGAACCGCACTTGTAACAGTACTCCTGCTTAATCCCGGTCGACAAATTAAGCCGGGAATGTTTGCTTCGGTGAAGATAGGTACGCGTACATATGCCGATAAAATAATAATTCCTCATTCGGCTCTGCTTGTACGAGAGAACAGAACACTGGTTTTCACCGTGGAGGACGAATTGGCAATGTGGAAATACATTACTGTCGGCCAAAGCAACGATCAATATTATGCCGTCGGCAAAGGATTAAACGCCGGCGATACCTTGATTATAGACGGCAATTATAACCTTGCACATCAATCCAAAGTTAGGATTGTTGCGGTTAAAAAATATTGATCAAATTTCTATTCCCCTCCGGGATAG
>JBJKTB010000053.1:0-11509 GCA_046703345.1 Ignavibacteriaceae bacterium | reverse complement strand
ATATCAAGGTGCTTAAGTTTAAGCTCTGACGCTCAAGGAATCCGCCGCTGACAATGTCCGCTTTGGTTCCTACAAAAATATATTTTGTGCCTAGATTAAAGTGAAGCTTCGTGAGCGCCGAAAATTTTAATCCGGCACCGAGATTAAATCCGAAACTGTCGCTTACGTTGTTTATATCTGTGCTTTGCAGACTGCTTCCGCGATGAATGTTAAAGAAATAATAACCAGCGCCTGCAAATGCGTAGGGCTCCGCATCCCATTTAAAAGGCGAGTACACCGCCGATTCTTCAAACCAACCGAGAAAATAGCTGTCGTCTGTCCTGAAATACGAAACGTACGCGCCGCTCGCGCTTCTGAGGGCAAATATTTTATTCATGTGGTAGTCTAGATATATTTCAGGTCCTATTCCGTTGTCCACATTTCTGTTTTCCATGGCAAGCATAACATTCCCGCCTACAGACACGGCTTGTGAATATGTTTTTGTTGTAAGTACAAACAATGCTATAATAAGAAAATAATATTTCATGATCCTTGTTTGAAATTTCTAATACAAAGTGAGTCATTTTCGGTTAGAATTCCAAATACCGAACGAATTAAACAGTAAAAGCTTATGAGGAAAAATAGAATAATTGGCGCAGACTAAGATATATTGATCGCTGCGGTTTTATTAAGCTGGATTATTGCTCACGCCTGTTATGAATTATATAAACTTCATTGCTGCCTTTAATTGCTCCGGTAACGATGCCGGCTATTCCCCCTATGATGATTCCGTAAAATGGGGAAAAAGAATCACCTGAATTGCCGTACGGTCCGGTAATCGCCGGTCCGAAGAATATGCCTGTTATGGTACCTAAAGCAAACCCGCTAAGTGTGCCCCAGAATCGGTTAACCACGATAACTGATGATATATTATTAATCGGGTAAGACATGCGGAAGTTTTCTCTCGCCGTGCAGAACAATGAATCGTTTTTCTTTATAATATCTTTTACCAGAAATGAATCGCCGCTTTTTGTTAACAGCTTCACGTAGTCCGCATTCTGCCCTTCATTTTGAAGCGCGGCAATATCCTTTATTGGGATCGATACATTTTTGTATCCGTTCCGGTATTCCATCCAGTATACCGAATCATCGCCAAACGTTAAATTAAATACGTTCGCCGATTTGCCGTTTGTAAATTCCAATTCGGAATAATTACCCGAGCATTTTTTGCTCAGCTCATTATAAAATTCTTTCGGCGAATCAAAATCTTGCATGACATAATGCCTGGAGCAGCCTGCGATTGATAAGGCGAACAGTAATAAGAAGATTTTTACGTGTTTCATTTTCGATAATAATTAATTTTGTTAATTGAACGGCGAAAACTCAAATCCAATTGTAGCTTTAATCAAATAATCTACTTTCATAGCTGCGAAGTGCATAGTGGGGGAGTAAGCAAGTGAAGAAGCATAGGTACTTTGTACGGGAAGATAACCCATGACGTCGAAGATAAAATATTTATTCTGTACGCCTGCTCCGAAACTTAAAAATTGTACGGGCTTTGTGCCGTTAGTTACCGTACCGTGGCCGCCGCCGTCGTTAAAGTGAAGCTGGTAACCTCCGGCAAGATAAATAGTTTCGTTAAGTACAAAGTACTTGGTAAATAATCCCGATTCATAACCTCCGTAATCGTTCACATCCCACAAGAATCCGCCGCGCAATTCCAAAGTGAACTTTTTGTTGAATTTTAACCCGAGAGTTTCGTACCAGCTAAGAAAAGGGTATATATCTTTTCTTGTCTCGGTTTGTGAAGTGCTTAGTAAATATGATTCCGCTCGAAAGCCTATCTGAAAAGTTTGAGCGGAACTGTAACCGGCCGGGAGAATTAACAGCAGCAGCAAGTGGAAATATTTCTTCATCGCTCTTTCTTCATGCAAAATGAAACTTTTGCTTTGAGGAATCAATCAGGTATGCCTTTGAAGGCAGGCGTTCTATTTTCCCCTCAAAAGCTCTTAAACAATGATCAAATTAAAGAAAGGAGTAATGAGTGTCAAATATAATTTTCGGTATCCCGTTCATAAAAAATTAATTGAAAGCGGTAAAGTTTCATGTCCCCAAATTTAATAGGCGAATAAATAAAAAAGCCGTCCCAATCAAACCATTGAGACGGCTTTGTAATTTTATTAAGGAATTATCTTTTAGCTGCAGCCGGAAGTCGCGCCGCAGGTCATGCACTTTAAGCAAGTGCCGTTTCTGACCATAGTTAGACTCTGGCATTCGGTACAGACGTCGCCCGTATATCCTTTTTCTATAGCCTGCTTTACTTTCGAATGCATGCTGTTTTTAGGCTGCAGTGCCGTCTTCTGTAACTTACTCTCATGAGAGGAAAGCGAATAGTTATATGAGTTTGCATGGCCTTTATCCAGTTCTACCAGACGCTCGCTCACTACTTCCTCGCTTACAAATTCCGGTTCGGCAAACTTCTTTACGATTCCCGGCGATACTTTTGATTTGTTCTCATCGGGATCGACGTGTGCTAGATCGTTCCTTCCCAGATAAGTAACTGCCAGTTCCCTGAATATGTAATCGATAACCGAAGTCGACATTTTTATCTTGTCGTTGCCTGTAACTATACCGCTTGGCTCGAATCTGGTAAAGACGAATGCGTCAACGAACTCTTCCAGCGGAACTCCGTGCTGAAGACCGAGTGAGATGGATATGGCGAAACAGTTCAGAAGGCTTCTGAAAGCGGCGCCCTCGCGGTGCATATCTATGAATATCTCGCCGAGCTGTCCGTTCTCGTATTCGCCGGTTCTGATGTAAACCGACTGTCCGTTGATCTTGGCTTTCTGAGTGTAGCCCGTTCTTCTGTCCGGCAGTCTTCTTCTCTTGGCTATGTATCTGTGAATGATTTTTTCGGCCACTTTAACTATATCGTTCTGCTCTTTTTCCTCGATGATGGATTCCAGCTCTTCTTCGCTTATTGAGTTGAGCGGCTGCGAAAGCTTTGAGCCGTCCCTGTAAAGAGCGTTTGCCTTAATGCCGAGCTTCCAGGATTCCATGTAAGCTTCCTTGATGTCTTCAACCGAAGCCTGGTTGGGAAGGTTGATCGTCTTGGATATGGCGCCTGAGATAAACGGCTGAGCGGCGGCCATCATTTTAATATGCGCCATCGGTCTGATAAATCTTGTACCTCTCTTGCCGCATTTGTTGGCGCAGTCGAAAACGGGATAATGCTCGTGCTTGAGGAACGGAGCGCCTTCTATAGTCATTGTGCCGCAGATGTAATCGTTGGCGGAGGCGATTTCCTGTTTGGAGAAGCCTAATGCAGAAAGAAGATTGAAGTCGAAAGTATTTATTTCATCCTTGTCGAGTTTAAGTTTGTTTACAAGGAAATCCTCGCCGAGCGTGAATTTGTTGAACGCGAAACTGAGCTCAAAAACAGTAGGCAGCGCCGCTTCAATTTTTTCGAGAACCGCGTCCGTGAAGCCCTTGGCTTTGAGCGATTCATGATTGATGTACGGGCAGCCGTTAAGAGTTCCGGCTCCTTTTGCGTATTTAACGATTTCGTTTATCTGATCTTTGTTGTAACCTAATCTTTCGAGCGCCGGAGGAATGGAAAGGTTGATGATCTTAAAGTAACCGCCGCCTGCAAGTTTCTTAAATTTAACCAGAGCGTAATCAGGTTCTACGCCCGTCGTATCGCAGTCCATTACCAGACCGATGGTGCCGGTAGGAGCTATTACGGTAACCTGGGCGTTTCTGTAGCCGTATTCAAGTCCCAGTTCCAGAGCTCTGTCGGCATCCTCTCGGGCCGCTTTCAGAAGATCTGAAGGGCAGAATTTAGGATCGATGCCTACCGGGTTAATCGATAATCCTTCATACTCCTCGTTGGGAACGTTGTAGGCTGCGCGCCTGTGGTTCCTGATGACGCGAAGCATATTCTCTTTGTTATTTTCGTATTTAACAAAAGTACCGAGCTCCTTGGCCATCTCCGCAGAAGTTGCGTAAGCAGTCATGTGCATAATCGCCGTTAACGCTCCGCAGATGGCAAAGCCTTCATTGCTGTCGTAAGGAATGCCTTCCTGCATTAACAGCGAGCCGAGGTTGGCGTAACCCAGCCCCAATGTCCTGAACTCGTAGCTCAGTTGAGCTATTTCCTTGCTGGGAAACTGAGCCATCAGTACGCTGATCTCAAGTACTATAGTCCACAGTCTTGTGGCGTGACGATATGCGTTTATGTCGAATTTATGCGTTTTCCCGTTAAGGAATTTTACTAGGTTGATTGACGCGAGATTGCATGCTGTGTCATCGAGGAACATATATTCGCTGCACGGATTGGATGCTTTAATTTCGCCGTCTTCCGGACATGTATGCCACTCGTTTATGGTTGTATGATACTGAATTCCCGGATCGGCGCACGACCAGGCCGAATAAGCAATCTGCTCCCAGAGATCTCTTGCTTTAAGAGTTTTGCATGCCTTGGGCGCCCTGTTTTCGGCTTTGGCCTTTTTCTTCTCCACTCTCCAGTAAAGATTCCAGTCGCCGTCTTTGATTACGGCGTTCATATAATCGTTTGTAACTCTGATCGAATTATTCGAGTTCTGGCCGGAAACGGTTACGTAAGAATCGGAATCCCAATCTGTATCATAAATAGGGAATTCTATAGACTTGAACCCGAGCTTGGCCAGATGAATCACTCTTTCTATATAATTGTTGGGTATCTGAGCCTTCCTGGCTTCGATTACCGCATGTTTAAGCTTTTTATTTAAATTCTTGTTGAATCTGTCGTTTTCCGGATGCTCATCGTAGCAGGCCTTCATAATTGCATTTAAATGAAGATTGCAAAGTTTTGAGCCTGAAACAAGCGCCGCAACTTTCTGCTCCTCAACTACTTTCCAATTGATGTACTCTTCTATATCCGGATGATCGAGATCCAGCGTAACCATTTTAGCCGCTCTTCGTGTTGTTCCGCCGGATTTTATTGCTCCTGCCGAACGGTCGCCGATCTTTAAAAAGGACATAAGTCCGGAAGATTTGCCCCCGCCGCTTAACGGTTCGTTCGCGCCGCGTATAGCTGAAAAATTAGAACCGGTTCCCGATCCGTATTTAAATAATCTGGCTTCACGGACCCATAGATCCATAATGCCGCCTTCGTTAACCAGGTCGTCAGAAACAGACTGAATAAAACATGCATGAGGCTGCGGATGAGTGTAAGCATCGGATGAGGCAGTAAGCTCGCCCGTCTTGTAGTCTACATAATAATGCCCCTGAGAAGGTCCGGTAATTCCGTATGCCCAGTTGAGTCCTGTGTTAAACCATTGGGGACTGTTGGGTGCGGTCATCTGATTGGCTAGCATGAAAAGCAGTTCGTCGTAAAACGTGCGGGCGTCTTCCTCTGAATCAAAGTAGTTTGCTTTCCAGCCCCAGTATGTCCAGTTGCCTGCCAAACGGTGAAACACTTGCCGCGCGTCTGTCTCGGATGAATATCTTTCTTTCTCGGGGAGCTGTTCCAGTTTATCCGAATCTGCAGAAGAGGGCTGAAGCCAAGCCGGTACATCTTTCTCTTTTATTTTTCTCAGCAGTTTGGGAACTCCCGCTTTCCTGAAATATTTCTGAGCGATGATATCCGTGGCCACCTGCGACCAGCTTGAGGGAACTAAAACATCTTCCATCCTGAATACAATCGAGCCGTCCGGATTTTTTATCTCCGAAGTGCGCTTTACGAATTCCATTGAGGATAGAGGTTCTCTTCCCGCTTCAGTGAATAATCTGTTAATCTGCATTAAATACTCCCTTACCTTAAAAATTAAGTCTTAAGTTGATCTTAAATTCATTTTCGCTGTTATGTGTGATGATATGATCTGGCGGATTCTGATTTATTTTCATTTTTATACGGATGCGTTTGAACTTTTTGATTAGCTGATTTCAAACTAAACAAAAAAGTATTAAAAGAAAATAAGAACAAAAAATTTTTTTAAAAAATTAATTCCGCACTGAAGAATTGTGGCAAAGTTGTCAATAATTTTTTTAAAAACCAAATTAAATTTAATTGATATGATCAACTCTTTTTACAACTCTTAAATATTCTCATCATATGGGAAAAAATCACCTCAAAATTTTCAGTATTTTTTTTTAATCCGGATTATATGTATGCATTTATAACAGCAGAAAATAATTTGATTAAAATTAAAGCTTGCTCTCAAGACTAATCTGCTGTATGGGTTTCAAGCCTTATTTTTTAATATATATCAGAGGTGCCGCAAAATAATTTTAAGTATATTTACGGTTAATAATTGTACGAGTACCGTAATATTTTTTCACGGGTTTGGGTCACTAAATCCGCCGTTCATGTAATATAACTGGCAGGAGACCGATTGTTTGTTTAAATAAACACGTTGTTTTAAAGTTTTGTCCTGTATCACCGAAGAGCAGACATAATCATCTGAAAATCTAATCAATATTTTCGGGGGCAGAATTGAGTTCCGAAAAAATTATAGAGGTCGAAAACCTCTCAAAACAGTTCAAAGAAATTAAAGCCGTCAACAACCTTAATCTGAACGTTTACAGAGGAGATGTATTCGGATTTCTGGGGCCGAACGGAGCCGGGAAAAGCACTACTATAAGAATGCTGCTTTCTCTGATCTCACCTAGCGAAGGGGCTATAAAGATTTTCGGAAAATCACTGAGGGGAAACAGGCTCGAAATCTTAAAACGCATCGGCGCGATAGTAGAAAAACCCGACTTTTACGGTTACCTTTCGGCCTATAAAAACCTTGAGATACTCGGTAAAATCTCCGGTATCGAGGCTTCAAAGAAAAAGATAATGGAAGTGCTCGAACTCGTGGGACTTTCGGCCAGATACAAAAGCAAAGTAAAAACTTTCTCCCACGGAATGAAACAGCGGCTTGGAATTGCACAGGCATTGCTGCACGATCCGGAGCTTATAATTCTGGACGAACCGACAACCGGACTTGATCCTCAAGGTATGAAAGAAATCCGCGACCTTATCATCCATTTATCCAGGGATCTTCAAAAAACGGTATTCCTCTCTTCTCATATCCTTTATGAGGTTGAATTGGTCGCTACAAGAATGATCATAATCGATAAGGGCTCAGCAAAAGTTGAGGGGAGCGTGGAAGATCTTCTTAATTCAAAAAACCTTAAAGTAACGGTGGAAGTTGATGAAGGCGATAAAGCGATGAGCCTGCTAGGAGAAACAAGCTGGGGAGCTAAGCTTGAAACCGCTATAAACGGAAAGATGATTTTTAACCTGCCGCCTGACGATATTCCCGAGCTGAATAAATTCCTAGTGCAGAAAGGTATCACAGTTAGGGCGGTTGTTCCTACACGCTCGCTGGAAGAATATTTCTTAAACATTACCCAAAAGGCTTCCGCATGATTACACTCATCGGTATCGAGCTTTTCAAAATATTTAAAAAGTGGCGTACTTACATCGGTTTTATAGCCATCGGCCTTCTTGTGCCCATCATAGAAATTGCTATGATGGCCGAAGGACAGCGGTCTATTAATTTCATGACTAGAGAACTGCAGCAGTCTTTTATTTTTGTCGGCAACCTGCTTAATTCATATTTCGTTTCCTACCTGGTTCTGAATAGTCTGGCTATTCATATCCCGTTCCTTATCGCCCTTGTCGCCGGCGACCTTCTGGCGGGCGAGGCCACTGCCGGTACATACAGAATGCTGATTACCAGACCGGTTTCAAGATTAAGTATTGTATCATCAAAATTTATTGCGGGACTAATATACTCGGCCCTGCTGATAATGTGGCTGGCTTTGGTGAGCTTGGGGCTCGGCACCCTTCTTTTGGGGACGGGGGAGCTGATTGTACTGAAATCAGGAGGAATAATTATCCTGGCCAAGAACGACGTACTCTGGCGATTCTTTTGGGCTTACAGCTTTGCCGCATTAAGCATGGGAGTTGTTACCTCGATCGCATTTCTGTTCTCCGCACTGGTGGAGAACGCAATTGGCCCTATAATTACTACTATGGCAATCATAATTATTTTTATGATTGTCTCGGCGATTGACGTAAATTTTTTCCGTACTATTAAGCCGTTCCTCTTTACAAATTATATGGGAACCTGGAGCGCGTTTTTCGATAATCCGCCGGATACAGCCGAAATAATAAAATCGACTCTCGTGCTGGGAACTCATATTATTGTGTTATTCGGAGCCGCTGCTTATATCTTCCAGAAGAAAGATATTTTAACCTGATATTAACACGGCCGAAAAATTTTTTCTTTTTTTATGATTTTTGCCCGGAGATTTTAATGAAGAAAACTTTCTTAATCTTTCTTGTACTTTTCGGAAGCGCTTTTGCTCAAAGTAAAGACGCCAACAATATTTTGAATAATCTTAAAGAAGCGTTCAATAAAGTACATGATTATACCGTGAACGTTGACGTAAAAGTGGATGTAAATTTCCTCAAAGCGCCTGACATGAAAGCAAAGCTGTTCTTTAAGCAGCCCGACAAGATGCACCTGGAATCGGAAGGATTTGCCATGCTTCCGCGCGACGGGCTTTTCACATCTCCCATGTCTTTCCTTAATGGCAGCTATACGGCTATTTATGTAAAAGACGAGGAAATTGACGGAACCCCTACGTCTGAAGTTAAAGTTATTCCGCTCTCTGATAAAGGCGATCTTCTGCTGACTACCCTGTGGATAGACCAGAAAAGGAACGTAATAAGGAAAGTGGAATCAACAACAAAAACCAACGGTACTTTTTCTCTGGTGATGAATTATGACAGCAGTATGAATTATCCTCTTCCTTCGTCAATGATATTCGATTTTAATTCAGGCGAAAGAAAGAAGGAAAGCCAAGAGCAGGATATGCACGGAAGAAGAAGGAGATTCGATAACATAAGCGGCAAAGTCACTATAACTTACTCAGATTACGTAGTAAACAAAGGAATACCCGACAGCGTGTTCGAAGCTGAAAAGACTGCTCCTTCGAAAAAATAAATATCTTTCTAAAGATCCGTTAAAAATTTTCTGAACTTTTCAGTGTTATAATCAGCCATTCCCACTTCCTTAACGGCTATTTTACCGGCAGGAGTAATGACGTAGGTGGAAGGAATTGTTCCGCTGTCGTACATCTTCGGTACAAAACTGTAAGGGAAATAAACCGGGAACTCAAAACCGCTTTTTTTAATAAACTGCTTTGCTTTTTCCCTGTCGCTGTCGAGAGATACCATTACAAAAATAATCTTCTTATTATTTTTTAAGGATGAGTACAACTTTTGTATTGCCGGCATTTCGGCTCTGCAGGGAGGACACCAGGAAGCCCACATATTCAGGAAAACTGTTTTGCCTTTAAAATCATTCATGTCAGCAGGCCTGCCGTCGAACGAGAGTAATTGAAGATTATAATCGGCTTCCGGCTGTTTGTCGGCCGGAATATTTATATCCGGCTGCATTAATCCTGTTGCTAAAACTGCCTGCTGAATCGTTCCGATCACCTGCGTATAAAGTCCGGTGAAATATAAAAACGCGATTACCGCGATTATCAAGACCCATTCAATGAGATTTCTTTTGGCGGATTTTTTCTTCATCAAAAATTCAGACTCACTTATTTTATAATTTCAAAATTAGTACAAATATGATGAATAAATCTTCAAAAGGATTTTTTTGAGGGATATTGAGCAGAGGTAATATGATATTTAAAATAATTATCTAAATATCATATAGACTCCGATCAGAACCAGAAATCCCGCAAACATTTTCTGCATCAGCGGCTTGGGCAGATTTTTCGCAAGCCATATACCGAAAATTCCGGTCAGTATTCCCGGCAGTACCATAGCGGAAGTGATGGTAAAATCTACCGAGCCGGAAAGCCAGTATTCTATTCCGGCTAAACCCGTAAACGCCACTATAGGTATTATCGCTGTGCCGGCAGCTTCAGTTATATCCAGCCTGCCTGCAAGAATCAACGCAGGAACTATCATAAAGCCTCCGCTTATTGCGAAAAAGCCTGCTGCCGCTCCGATAACAAGAGCAAAAATTCCTATCAAAGCAAGCCGTTTCATTTCAGTGCTGTTTAGATTTTCACGTATAGTCTTTTCGCTTTTACCGCCCGAAGCTTTTATGTCTTTTCCGCTCGAATAAAACATCCAACCGGCTATTAAAAACAATATAAATCCTAGAAGGAAGAGAAGTTTATGCCCGGGAAAAAGCAGACCTATATGTATTCCGGCAAAGTTTCCTGCTATGCCGGGAATTGTAAAAGCCGCCGCTTCAAGAAAAAGTATATCTTTTTTGTACGCCCGATAAAGGAAAATAAACAAGGCAATCATAGAAATTCCCAGTACATTTGTGCCGAGAGCAAGGTGGCCGTCTAAATTTGAGAACATTAAAATGATAGGGAGCCCGACGACAGCCGATCCCGCGCCGAAAAAACCTATAACAAAACCCACAATAATACCGGCAAATATCCCGATGAGCATATGTCTTACCTGTATCGGAAATTAAATAAAATAATGAAAGAGAGATCCGCACTTCAAAATAATAAATAATAATGAATTAAAAACCGCTTTAAATTATATGGAGACGGGCTGATTCAAGAAGTATAAGTTTTCCCCCAAATTTAATAAAAGATTATTTTGCGGGAAGTGAGAAGCGAGCAGCGGGATTTCTTTTAATTCTGCGTAAGGCCGGATTTTATTCACCTTTCATCTAGTAAATTATTCCTTGTTGTGCGCCGGAAGATAGATCTTCGTTATATTCACTGAGGAGCTTACTGATATTTAAGCTGCGTATTGAATCTATCGCACTTTCCCATGCCCCTTCATGACACAGTCCGCTAGCGGCTGCGTTCTCGTATCCTTCCAGCGCGGCTTTTATACATTCAGCCCTTACAAATTCGGCAAGCTGTAAATCATGTTCTTTTTTTTTGTCATCATTCATAGCACAACCACGCTCCTTTGGTAAATAAATTTTTCTAGCCTGCCGGCTATTCTTTTTCGAAGTCAGACCGCATCAGCACAAAATCGCCGGGATCAAGTTTAACCGCCGAAGGATTATCATCAAATTTAATTTCAAATTTTTCATGCTCCCTGCCGATAGTAAGAGTTTTTATCTCCGGATCTGCGGAATCTTTTTTGTAAATACCGAATTCAACAGGCATCTCAAACAGTCTTCCGTATTTCTGAATCTGCTCTATTTTAATTTTCAGTTTTTTATTGTTCTTATCATAATGCCAACTTCCTTTGAAATACGGTATTCCCGGCTTATAAAGCCACTCATCGAAGAACCATGTGAGATCTTTGCCGGAAGCCTTCTCCATTACGGCTTCAAAATTCTTTGTTAGCGCGTTTTTGTTTCTATATGTTGAATAATAAAGTCTAATACCTTTCCAGAAGTTTTCTTCACCGAGCACATGCCTCAGCATTCGAAGCACCCACGCGCCTTTCTGATAGCTGTTTATATTCAGCAGTTTATTTAAATCAGTAACCGTAGTATCAACGATCGTTGATACTACGGTTACTGATTTAAATAAACTGCTGAATATA
>JBJKTB010000052.1:0-7912 GCA_046703345.1 Ignavibacteriaceae bacterium | reverse complement strand
TCGATAAGCTGAGCAAAATGGGTTATAATCCGGTTCCGCCCGAAAATTCTTACTGGAAGGAAAAAGGCGTTACTATAGAAGATCCGGACGGCTGGAGAATAGTGCTGATGAATACCGCAGGATTAATCCGCAAGTAGCCGCTAGACCGAGAAATTGTTCCGCAGAAAGAATTTATTGGAATCTTCGATTCTATTCTTCTATACGCTGCGTTTTAAAAACATAGGTCATCCCTTTTCTTATATATAAAAATCATATCCCCATTCCACTTCCCCGCATAACCGGGACTGCCGTCCATATGGAATTTTTTATGAACGAACTTAAACCTACGGAAAGAAAATGTGTCTAAGAATTAATTGGTTTTATTCTTATACTATATTTACAGGTTCTTTCAATGAAGATGTATGTTACTTTTCCGGTTCTAGTTCTAACGGCAGTTTCCTGTCTTTTTTATTCCACATCAATTAGATCAGAATCCCTTACAGATATCTTAAAATATAATGACAATAAAGTGTCAGCTTCCGTAAACGGTGATTCGGCCGAGCAGATTATATACACTTCGCCTGTTGACGGAGCCCGATTTATAATGCCGGGAAATAATATAATTATCCGTACCTCGTCGAAGATAATGAAATCAACTATCGGCGTCCCTTCGCTTTTCAAAGTTACAGGCTCAGTTAGCGGAGACCATACGGGAAAAGTAATTTTAACCGGCAGCGGGAGTACTGTTTTATTTCTTCCGGATGAGCCCTACGCACCCGGCGAGGCAGTTACGGTTGAGCTCAACAAAGGCCTGAAGACTATTGATGGGAAAGATGTAGAGACGAAGCAATTCAAGTTTTATGTTGCCGCCGCAAGGCCGGATGAAAATTTTATAAATGAATATAACGCGAATCGTATCAAAGAAGAGTTTAAGGAGGAAAGTGAAAACAATACGAATACTTCCTCCATTTTCAGTGCGGTTAAGAAAGTTTCAAGCGCGAAAGATCTTCCGGATGATTTTCCCGCTCTAACTGTTCTCCAGTCAAACAACCCCACTCCGGGTTATATATTTCTTTCAAACTTCAGTCTGCAGGCCGATGATCCTTACGGAAATTATTTAATGATAGTGGACAACGAAGGGAATCCGATTTTTTACAGGAAGATGTCCAAAAACTGTTTTGATCTTAAGATGCAGCCGAACGGGATGATAACGTATTTCGACGGGGCGAAAATGAAGGATTATGAGATGAATACATCTTTCGCCGTAGTCGACAGCTTCACATGCGGCAACGGCTACGGAAACGACGCGCATGATTTCAGGATACTTCCCGACGGGCATGTCTGGCTGCTTTGCGACGACTGGGAATATGTTGATATGAGCAAGATGGTTCAGGGAGGAAATCCGGATGCAAGAGTAATGGGTATCATAGTACAGGAACTCGACAAAAACAAACATGTGGTATTTCAATGGCGGAGCTGGGATCATTTTAAGATCACCGACGCGACACACGAAGACCTTACCGCAGCAACTATAGATTACGTTCACTCCAACGCTATCGAAATAGATCCCGACGGCAATATACTTCTGTCCTCGCGGCATCTTGATGAGATTACAAAAATCAATACTCAAACGGGCGATATAATATGGCGTCTGGGAGGAAAGAACAACCAGTTTACATTTATTAATGACCCATACGGATTTTCTCATCAGCACTCCGTAAGAAGACTGGCGAACGGCGACATAACCCTTTTTGACAACGGCAATTTTCACAATCCTCCGTTTTCAAGGGCAGTGGAGTATAAACTCGACGAAGTTAATAAAACCGCCGATTTGGTTTGGCAGTACAGAAACAATCCTGATATTTACGGCACCGCGATGGGCTACGTTCAAAGGCTTGATAACGGTAATACTTTTATCGGTTGGGGCACGGCAAATCCGACTGTTATCGAAACTAAACCGGACGGATCGATAGCGCTCGAATTAAATCTGCCGGAAAATGAAATCAGCTACCGCGCATACAAGTTTCCTTTTATCATATTAAATTCCCCTAACGGCGGCGAAGACTGGGAAGCGAACAGTACTCATATGATTTCATGGACTTCCTCCGGCGTGGGTTCAGTTAATATTGATTATTCCACCGATAACGGTGCGACATGGAATAGAATTGTTTCATCTTATACTGCCGATTCCGCAGTTTATGCCTGGCGGATTCCGGATACTCTGGCCACCAAATGCTTAATCCGGATATCGGCTGCCGGTACTACGGATATTCCGATTTCTGTAATCAGCGACTCACTTTTATCAATTGAAAACTCGCTGCCGGTGGAGCTTGTATCTTTCAGCGCGGCGATGCAGAACGGTATAATTAATTTATCGTGGACGACCGCTACCGAGAAAAATAATTACGGATTTGAAGTGCAAAGGAAATATACGGCGGGCGACTGGCAGGATATAGGGTTTGTAAAATCTCAGGGCAACAGTCTTTCGATTACAAATTACTCTTACCAGGATAATCTTGATACTAGCGCATTTGTCGGCGTAATTTATTACAGGCTGAAGCAGATGGATTTAAACGGTAATGCTCAATATTTAAAACAAACGGAAATTAACATTGATATACTTCCTAAGTCTTACTCGCTGTTTAATAATTATCCCAATCCTTTCAATCCGAGCACTGTCATAAAATATGCGCTGCCGGTCGACAGCCGTGTTACCGTAAAAGTTTATAACATAGTGGGGCAGCTGGTCAAGACCTTGGTAAATTTTAATCAGACGGCCGGTGAACATAAAGTGCTTTTTAATGCCGACGGGCTGCCTTCCGGGGTTTATTTCGACTATATCAGTACGCAGTCTTTGGACGGCAACCAAAGTTTTACAACGGTAAAAAAGATGATGCTTCTTAAGTAGATTTATCTTCAACCACTTCCGTAAAAGATACAAGATCCCGGATGCCTTATCCGGGAATCGAGTAAAAGCGGACGGCTTTGAAGAAGAATTTCAATATCGGAAAATAGCAAAAACAAGCCTACCCTTTTTGATTTTATGGAATCATTCAACCACTTGGATGAGTATGCTTCAGCAGCAGGCGTCTTTTCTTCCGTTTTGCTGAACAGGCGGACATGGTACTGTTCCGTAGGAGCAGAACACACAGCAGTCTCCTTTTTTCGGTTTTAAAACAGTGCCGCAGTTTTCGCATTTATAAAAGAAACAACACGCATCTTCAGGCATCATCTCTTCTTTCTCAAATCCGCAAACCGGGCACTTGATGACGGAATTTAAAACAACATTATTTGTTTCTCTCATTTTGATTATCCGGTAAAAATTAAAATTGAAAAATAGTCCGTGACTAAAAAGTTACAAATAATTTAGAATATTTTTATTTATAATTTCTTTTTTTTGGTTATCTTGCATCTGCGGTATAGGAAGCAATTAAATTATTCTTCCCGAATCATAACCTTTATTTCTCAAACGCACTTTGAACGAAAGTATAAAAGTCTTTAAACATCTTATCTGAATTAGGATATTATGATAAGGAACTACTCACTCGGATTACAGAAGCCCGGAGCGCTAGTAATTTTCACCGGCTCGCCGAAACTTGAAGCACGGAAAAAGCAAATCCTTCGCCAGCCCGGCGGCACCGAAAAGCTTCTTTTGCATTTTATAAAGCGAACGGCGACGGTTGTAGGCGCAGCGCAGGATAGTAATCAGTTTGATGTAATAGTATCGGCTGAAAATATTAATGCCGCAAAACGCTTCCCGATATTTTCTGCCGCAGACACAAACAGTCCGGTTTTTATTAGGCAGAGAGGAAAAACATTCGGCGAGCGTTTCGAGGACTGTCTGCGGCAGACATTCAAAATAGGATATAAAAAAGTTGTAGTTATAGGAAACGACTGCCCCGATCTTACGCCGCAAATAATTTCCAAAGCGTTTCATGAACTGAACTCCGGCAGCCGTATAACTCTCGGCCCGTCCTCCGACGGCGGATTTTATCTGCTCGGATTGAATGAGTACGATCCTGAATTATTTAATGAGATAAAATGGCAAACTTCATCCGTTTTTGATACACTGGTAAAAAATTTAAATTCAACCGGGCTTACGCCGTTTCTACTTCCCGTTCTTACCGATATAGATGATTTTATTACTTTTAAAAAATGGCTGGCCGCAAATTCGCCGGCTGCGCGGTTCTTCAAACAATTATTAAGAAAGCACGGATTCAATCCGCTGCTATCCGCATTCTTTCTTCCTCTTCACAAACACGAACATCTATCAAAACAATTAAGTCAGAAATCTCCGCCCGTTTTCACTTAAGCTGAAATTAACTGCGGACCGCCGAACTATTTATCGGCTGACAGCTTAATATTTTTTTCACCCGGGAGATGCGGCTTATGAAGTTTTTTAAATGTTCGAATTATATTCTCGTTTTATTAGCTGTTGTCTGCAGCAGCGCTTTCGGTCAGACTATATCTTACAAACCGGGCAACGGACTTCATATTTCTTCTCAGAAGAACGAATGGGATTTTCTTTTTTCCGGTTATATCAACAGTATCTTTTCCTACCATAACGTAAATCAAAACAGCTCGATACAAAATTCTTTTAACGTACACCGCGCTAGAATCGATCTGGGATTTGATTATATGCATGACTATGACGTGTTCTTCGAATTTGACGCTGCCGGCCAGAGGACGCAAATGGTGCTGGCCCAAATTCAGGCAAGACTCTTTGGCCGCAACTACATTCTGGCGGGAAAGTTTATCAATCCTTTCTCGGCAGAAAACAACCGCTCCACAAGCAGGTTAACAACAATAGAAAGGTATTCGGCGCTGAACTCCGTATTTCTTCTTCCGGGTCTTGATACTCAGTTCGGTGTTATGTTCTTCGGCTCGAGTTCAAAATTTGGTTATTACTTGAGCCTGATGAACGGCAACGGAGAAGCCGCTCAGAACATCCCGGAAAATAACAACGGCAAAGAATTTACCGCCCGGCTCGATTATAATGCCTCTCCGTCATTCGGAGTCGGAGCCGCAATTGATTACTCGACGGAGCGGGCTCAGTTATTAAGTCTGGTCGATCATACTTTTGAAAGCTTCGGCAACGCAAACGTAAAAGGGAAAAGACTCGGCTATCTCGGCAACTTTGAGTTTAAAAATAATTCTTTCCTTTTTAGAGGCGAAGCATTCAATTATAATTTTGAGGAAGATCTTTCCGCGGTGAACCAGGTAAAAAACTTCGCCGGCGGATATCTGGAACTCGGATATTTCCTTTCCGGCGACGAGGCAAACGGCGTTCAATTAATCGGAAGATTTGAAACGGCGCGATTCGGCAGTACAGTGAATAATTTTAACGGGCCGACAATGCTTAACAGCTACTTATTGGGTACCAACTGGTACTTGCGCGATATATTTTCTTTTCAGGTAAATTTAATTTTTGAAAAAGCCGACAGGCCTTCGGCAATTCCTTTAAGCCGCTTTACCGGCAAAGACAACGAAACACTTTTACTGACAACTCTTCAAATAAGGTTTTAAAGGAGGCTCCCGATGAGCGTACTTACCTGGCAGTGGATTATTCTTATAACGTTCTCAGCAGTGCTTATCATAATGACTCCCTTCGTAAAAACCAGGGAAAGCTTTTACCGCGGAACTTCGCGTAAGGCCCAGCCGCCCGGACTGACGATGCTTACTTTCAGCCTGATAATATCGTGGATATTTGCCAAGTCGGTTACCAACGCTGCCAATCTCGGCCTGAGCTTCGGAATAGTGGGCGGCCTTGCGTACGCCACGTACTATTTTTCAATTCTGGTTGCCGGAATTGTAATATACAAGATAAGGACTAAACTTAAAGTCGGCAGTCTTCATCAGTTTCTAGAAATGAAATTCGGCAGAGGAGCGTTAAGGTTCTTCACCATTTTAATCGCCGTAAGACTTCTGAACGAAGTCTGGTCGAACACGGAAGTAATAGGTACCTATTTCGGGCACGTCGGATCGCCGCAGTACATTATATCGATAATAGTATTTACCTCGCTTACGCTGGCTTACGCTCTTAAGGGCGGATTAAGAAGCTCTCTTATTACGGATCTGCTTCAGATGGGACTCTTCATCGTTCTTCTTGTAATAGTTCTCGGGATGATACTTCCCAAAGAAGGATCTATTCATCCCTTCATCAGCAGCGGAACGTGGACTTTTTCCGGCGGACTCGATCTGGTGCTGGTTGCGTTCATCCAAATATTCAGTTATCCTTTTCACGATCCTGTGCTGACCGACCGCGGATTTATTTCCGACGAGAAAACTACGTTAAGAAGCTACATCCTCGCGACTGCCGGCGGCTTTGTCTGCATTTTGTTGTTCAGCTTCGTAGGAATTTACGCCAAACTTCTCGGACTTCAGGGACAGGCAGCAGTTGAAGTCTCAAAAACATTCGGCGTGTTTCTGATGGTAGTCATGAATTTAATCATGGTAACTTCGGCATCGTCAACGGTGGATTCTACGTTCGCTTCGGTATCAAAACTGATTGTAGTTGATCTCGGAAATTCAAAACTCGCGTCCGTATCGAAAGGAAGATGGGCGATGATTATAACCGCTATCGGAGGTACGATTCCGCTAATCTTCTCTCCCACAATATTATCAGCAACTACGATAAGCGGAACAATGGTGCTCGGGCTAGCTCCTGTTTTTTTGTTCTGGAAAATTCCGGCACCCAAAATTTCTTTTCATCTGGCGCTGTGGGCAGGAATAGCGGCCGGAGCGGTTTTGGTTTTCGGTTGGCTGCCGAAATCATTATACTTGACAAGCGGAAGTTTTGCCGATCTTCTTGCGATAAATGTTTACGCCACCGTATTAATATTAATTGTGTACTTTGTTCCGTTCTTCTTTAAGAACGAAAGAGTAAATCTTTTACAACGTCATTAAAATTCAAATAAGATGAAAAGCGAATTAAATAAATCTAATTTTCCGGAGATTTTTCTGGACTCTCTCGACCATCTCTGGTTTCAGGTCGGCGGGACAATATGCAATATTAAATGCGAACACTGTTTTATAAGCTGCAGCCCGGTCAATCATAACTTTGAGTTTATGAGTTTGGAAGAGGTCGGCCGTTATCTTAATGAATCGGTTGCCATGGGAGTGAAAGAATATTATTTCACCGGCGGCGAGCCTTTCATGAACAAGAATATTTTTGAGATGCTTGAATTGACGATGAAGCACGGCCCTGCTACTGTTCTTACGAACGGCATGCTTGTAAAACCTGAGCACGCCGAAAAATTAAAATTTATAACAGGCAATTCGGCATACTCACTCGAACTGCGCGTAAGCATCGACGGCTATACGGAGGAAATGAACGATGCGATTCGGGGAAAAGGAGTTTTTAAAAAAGCGATGACCGGAGTAATGAACCTTGTGAACAGCGGTTTTCTACCCATCATCACCATAACAAAAACATGGGAGGATAAGGACGACGGAAAAGTTATGAACGGTTTCACGGAGACGCTTCGCTCTTTCGGCTATCACAGACCGAGACTTAAAATACTTCCCTCGATTAAAATCGGGCAGGAAGCCGTTCGGACAAAAGGATATGATGAGTATGAGTTTGTTACGGATGAGATGCTGACGGATTTCGATATAAGCAGCCTGATATGCGCCAACAGCCGGATCGCTACCAGCAAGGGGGTTTATGTTTGTCCCATTTTAATTGATTCGCCCGATGCCCTGCTCGGCGAAACGCTTAACGAATCGTCGAAGCCTTTCAAACTAAATCATCAGGCATGCTACACATGCAATTTATTCGGCGCAAAATGCTCAAACTTAACATCGGTGGGAAGAGATGCTTAATAAAATTGCGTTGTTCGGCGGTGTTTACAGCAATCATCTCGCATTAGAAGAGACGATAAAGGATGCGCGGAAACGGAAAGCGGAAGCAATTTATTGCCTAGGTGATTTG
>JBJKTB010000051.1:0-4067 GCA_046703345.1 Ignavibacteriaceae bacterium | reverse complement strand
CCGTAAAGCTTCATCTGCGCCGACGCGAGCGGATGATCGGGATGAAGCGGAAGTCCGGGATAATGAACTTTCTCTACTTTTGAATGTTTATGAAGAAACTCTGCGATCTGCATCGCGCTTTCAGATTGAGCGCGTATTCGCAGAGGGAGAGTTTGCACTCCTCTCAGAACCAGCCAGCATTCAAACGGCGATGGAACGGCTCCTCCTGATTTCTGTATTTCTCTGATCTTCTCAAAAATACCGCCGCCCGATTTTGCTATTACCGCTCCTCCCAGTACGTCGCTGTGCCCGCCGAGATATTTGGTAGTCGCATGAACTATAAGATCGGCCCCGCACTCGAACGGGGACTGCAGAACCGGAGTTGCCCATGTGTTGTCGCAAACAAGCAGAGCGCCCGAGTTATGCGCAATCTCAGAGGCCTTTTCAATATCGGTTATTTTAAGCAGAGGATTTGATGGGGTCTCAACCCAGATTATCTTTGTCCTCTTGTGAATTGCGGATTTTATGTTCTTCGGTTTTGTCATATCAACAAACGTCGATTTTATTCCCCAGTTTTCAAAAAGCTTTATCAGATGCCTCGTCCCGTGGTAAAGATCATCCGGCGCTATAATATGATCTCCCGGTGTTAACGATTGAAATATACTCATCGATGCTGCCGAGCCGGAAGAAAATGCCGCTGCTTCTTTCCCCCCTTCAAGTTTTGCCAGACATTCTTCCAGCGACAACCGGTTGGGATTTCCGCTTCTTGTGTAGTTATACCCTTTCGGGTAGCTGCCGTCCGCTTCTCGTTCGAATGTAGTCGATAAATATATCGGCTCGGTAACAGACTTTGTTGCCGG
This sequence comes from Ignavibacteriaceae bacterium, assembly GCA_046703345.1. Classification (GTDB taxonomy): domain Bacteria; phylum Bacteroidota; class Ignavibacteria; order Ignavibacteriales; family Ignavibacteriaceae; genus FEN-1297. The sequence continues at coordinate 3,228 of JBJKTB010000051.1, read as the reverse complement.
ATCTACTTTTCTGCCGGCATGTACGGATATTGTCTCTATTTGCATATCATTCTTCTTTCCGATATAAATAAATACTGGGGATTTAATGATTTGTAAAATAATAAATGAAATGAATAAATGCGTAAATGATTTAAGGATGTGCTGGAAGTGTGCTGAGTAAGCGATCTTTATGCCGCGGAGCCGTTATAAATTTTTAATTCATGTCCGCGACAAAAAGATATTTAAATTTCGCTTTGTTTACTAAACGGTATGTTCGTGTACCGCTTTTGTGAGCAGTTCAAGGAACTCAGCCTCAAGATTTTTCCCTCTGTTCCTTCCGTACCATAAATGAAGTTTCTCGTAAAGCTCGGGTTTAACAATGCCTTCGCTTTTAAGTTTAGCGATGAGATCCTTGGCTTCTTTCGGCCTCGGGCCCCAGGTAAATAATTCGTTTCCTTCAAGATCGAATGCTGCGAGCTTAGGAATGCTCTTTGTCCCGTTTGTAAGATATTGATCCATTATGTCCGGATTGGAATCGCGAAGAACTATGCGCAAGTCTATGCTATCATTTAAAGAGGCCATCTTCGCTATATAAGGAAGATTCTGCGCTGAATCGCCGCACCAGGCTTCGGTTATTACCATCCAGAGCTGCGGCTCTTTTATCTCTTCAACCGCCGCCTTTAATTCGGAGGAAACTTCGTATGTCTTTTCTATTCTGGTGCTTCTTTGATAATTTAATTTTTTATACTCAAGCAGTTCCTGCTCTTCTTTGCTCAAGCCTTCAGCATTAGCATTCTCCGTTTCTTCCTGAAACATTTTTGCGTATTCTTTATAAGTCATGCCGTTATGCGGCCTCTTATCTGTAAAAAATTGTTGTGCCATAACCATACTCCCGTAATTTTCATGTTTTAGTCGAATTCCAAATCAGTACGGTATCAATATAATTCCGTCTGTGGACTTTTATTTGAGTAATGAACTTGCAAAAGGATTCACGTTACTCGTCGTTTTTATTAAAATAATTTTTTATCCGACTGCATCAAGGGAATTCAAGATAATTGTGATTCAAGATATTCTTTCCCCTTTCTAATTACCGGTTCTGCCTTTCAGCTCTTTTCTCAGTTTCTTATACTCGGGGCAATAGGATGAGACGAGATTCCAAAATCGTTTTGAGTGGTTCATTTCTTTTAGATGACAGAGTTCATGAATGATAACATAATCTATAACTTCCTGACGAAATCTCATGAGCTTGTAATTGAAAGAAAGATTGCCCTTTGCCGAACAGCTCCCCCAGCGGGTTTTCTGGGCGCGCACGGAAACTTTGCCTATCCTGCCGCCGGTAATCCGCGCCAGATTTTCGGCGCGCGCACTTAAATATTTTTTTGAATAATGCCTGAGCCATGCTTCGTATAATACGTTCGGCTTTTCGGCGCTGCCCTCCGGACTTATAATATTAAGCGCCCCGTCTTTAAAAATTAACCGGTGTCTTTTTATGAATAGCTCGAAGGATTGTCTGACAGTAAGTTCCTTCCCCATAAACATAAATTCCGGCTCCGCTACAGTCTTGGCTCTTAAATGCTTTTCTATCCATCCGTATTTTTTTATGAGAAAATCTTCGGCTTCTTTTATTTGAACTCCCCTGGGCAGAACCAGCTCGACTTCTCTCCCGCGACTTATTTGAAGCCGCAGGTACTTTGCTTTCGAACTGTACCTTAACTTGTAAGTAAGCTCCTCGCGGTTGATTAGGACTGACCGTGTAACCGGTTTGGGGGCTGATCTCAATATTTGATCTCTTTGCTGATCATAAAAATTTTAATACGAATGCCGCTGGTTTTCTTCTTTCGCTGCAAGTACAAAAAGTCAGTTCTTAACTTTCTTGTATGTCGTCTTTTCCTTACTGTCCTGCAGAATAATTCCCAGTTCTTTAAGCTCGTCTCTTATCTTATCCGCCATCGCGTAGTTTTTGCTTAACTTCGCGTCAGTTCTTAATTTTATCAATAGTTCGATAAGCTCCTTCTCGAGAGCGCCGTCGCCTTCCTGCCCGATGCTGCTGAAATCAAGTATTCCGAGTACCCCTTCCGCGGTCTTCTGAAGAAACGCCTTTACATTAAGATAAAAGCTTACATTAAGATCTTCCGTTTCCGCGATGGTTCTGTTGGCTTCTCTTATAAAGTCGAATATAACCGCCGCGGCCTGCGGTGAATTAAAATCATCGTCCATCGCTGATTCAAAATCGCTTTCATATTTTGCATAGTCTATACTTCCTTCGCTTCCCTCTCTTTTGTCCAGCGCGATTTCATCTTCAACTTTCTCCGCCAGATTTACCAGCTTCTCAAGACCTTTCTGAGCTGACGCAAGCAGATCTTCGCTGAAGTTAAGCGGACCGCTGTAATGAGTCTGCGCAAACGCCATTCTGATTGCTTCCGCCGAATACTTGCGAAGGATTTCCCTCGCTGTAAAGAAATTACCGAGTGATTTTGACATCTTCTCGTCGTTTATATTAAGGAACCCGAAATGCATCCAGTAGTTCACAAATTTTTTCCCGTTGGCTGCTTCGCTTTGCGCAATCTCGTTCTCGTGATGCGGGAAAATAAGATCGTTGCCGCCGGCGTGTATATCAAATGTTTCTCCCAGATGCTTGCAGCTCATTACCGAGCATTCAATGTGCCATCCCGGTCTTCCGCTGCCCCAGGGACTTTCCCACGAGGGCTCGCCTTCCTTTGCCTTTTTCCAAAGCGAAAAATCCAGAGGATTCTTTTTCTCTTCGTTAATCTCTATGCGCGCTCCCGATTCCAGTTCGTCAATCTTCTTGCCGCTGAGTTTACCGTAATCTTTAAATTTTGACACATCGTAGAAAACGTTTCCGTCCACGTCGTAAGCATAACCTTTTTCAACAAGCTTGTTTATCGCGCCAACGATGTCTTTTATATTCTCCGTGGCTTTGGGATAAACATCAGCTTTTTGAATTTTTAACTTCGAGATGTCCTCGAGAAAAGCCGATATATACTTGTCGGCTACCTTCCCGGCTTCAACTTTCTCCTCATTCGATTTTTTTATTATCTTGTCGTCCACGTCTGTCAGGTTCATAACGTACTTTACAGTGTAGCCTTTGTATACAAAGTACCGCCTGATGATGTCGGCCATTATAAATGAACGCGCGTTGCCTATGTGAAAATAATCGTAAACCGTCGGTCCGCATACGTACATATTTATGTTCGGCGGATTGATCGGCTTGAATTCTTCCTTTTTCTT
>JBJKTB010000050.1:0-4041 GCA_046703345.1 Ignavibacteriaceae bacterium | reverse complement strand
AATAACATTGTTAAGCACTCGCTAGCAAAGGAATTCAGCGTTCAGCTGGTTCGCCATCCGGAATTCTTAAGATTAATGATTGAAGACGACGGGATAGGATTTAATCCCGAAAAGATACAGAACGACCAAAGTCGCAACCATAGAATGGGGCTGATAAATATGTCGGAGCGCGTACTTTCATTCAACGGGAAAATTTTAATAGATTCGCGAGAAGGTTCTGGTACGGAAATAATTGTTGAAATACCGACGGAGGACGGAAATGGCTGCAATTAAGGTTTTAATAGTTGATGATCATTCACTCGTTCGTACCGGAGTTATCAGTCTGCTTCGTGATATAAGCGAGATTGAAATAGCCGGCGAAGCCGAAAACGGAAACGAAGCTATTGCCAAATGTCTTGAATTAAAACCAGATGTAGTTCTAATGGACATTTCCATGCCCGGTCTCGGAGGTATGGATGCGACGGAAATAATAAAAAAAAACTGGCCTTCAATTAATGTATTAATGCTTACAATGTACGAGAACGAAGAGTATATCTTTTCCTCCATACGAAAAGGGGCATTAGGAGTTCTACATAAGAATGTGAGTAAATCTGAATTAATTAAGGCTCTTAAGACAGTTGCCGCTGGGAAGCGCTATTTCGGGGCAAGTCTTTCACAAATGATGATTGAAAGTCTTTTGAAAAAATTTCAAGAGGCTAACTCGGATGATGGTAAAGAAAAAGTAATTGTGACCAAAAGAGAGAAGGAAATACTTCATTATGTTGCCAGCGGTTTATCCAATCAGGAAATTGCCGAAATTCTTGAAATAAGCAGCAGAACCGTTGATACACACAAGACAAATCTTATGCAGAAGCTGAACCTCAAATCAACAACTGCTCTTGCTCGGTACGCATTTGAGAATCATTATTAGCTGAACTTTACAAAAAAATGAAAATCACATCAATTAATTTCACCGCGACAGATAGCTTCATTTCAAATAAATCCTTGCAAAAAAACTTAAAATAGCACAAATAATTTGCTTCTTGGCAAATAATATACGGATAATTCCCATATTGTTATACGGAGATTACGTAGGTAAAATTACGTAAAAATACTGATTTTTTTTATAGCGAGGATGTATATATTCGCCAATGAAATTTATCTCAGGGCAGGGCAGGGGAGTTTGGGAACCATTAAAGGGCGGTTTTAATGGTTCCCCTCCTTTTTAAAAAAGAGTATCAAATCTATGGGTATTAGCAGAGCTAAAATTTTAATTGTTGAAGACGATCATGATACACAACTATTTTTAGACCTATTTCTCGGTCGCTCTTTTGATCTGGAAATGTGTAGATCGAACCAGACATTTTATGAAAAAATAAAGGCTTTCAAATTTGACCTGATACTTTGGGATATAGCGGCAAAAGGCAGAAAAAACGATTTGCAGATCATCCGGGAGATTAAAAATTCCGGTGAACATAAAGATATTCCGGTGATTTGTCTTTCAGCCCATGTACTTGAAAAGGACAAAAATAACGCTATCGAGGCAGGAGCGGATGTATTTCTGCCTAAACCCGTCAGCAACGACCTCCTCTTGGAAAGCATAATCAAACTTTTGACGAAGCGCAATTAATTTTTATAAGATTTTTGCATTGCTATATTAACGGCATTCTGCATCTTTTTGCTAAAATCTCATAAAGTATTTATAACATTTCGGAAATCGGTTAAAAACTCATATCACTTGAGTAAATTGCGGCTGATTTTGTTTTATCTTTGGTTATCGATTTGATGTAAGTTTATTATATTTGTAATATTAATTAGATATTTTCAATCCTTTAATGTATTTTCATACGCAGGATAGACGCAGTTAAATAAACAGCGAATTTGAAATTGCCGTTTTCCCTTATAAAATGCTTCAATTTATTTCGTAGGAGCAAGCAAATATGACTGATTCACCGAACGAATCCAAACCAAAGTTGTTAATAACCGAAGATGATTTTGAAAATCAAAAGTTCTTAGAAATGTTTCTGAAAAGGCACTTCGATGTAGAAATTTGCGACTCAGAGCAGTCTTTCTACAGTCATCTCCAGAACAATAAATTTGATGTTATCTTGATGGATATCTCGCTCCGCGGGAATAAGAACGGTTTGGAATTAACTAAAGAGCTGCGGAAGATGAAAGGATATGAAGATACTCCGGTGGTTTGTCTTTCCGCCCACGCTTTCAAGAGGGACAGAGATAATGCTCTAAGCGCAGGGGTTGATGTGTTTCTTACCAAACCCGTCGAGAACAAAGTGCTTTTAAACACGCTTCTTGATGCGACTACCGGTAAGTTAAAAAGATCGAAGACTGAAAACTGAAAGAATCGTAAGTTATTGCAAGACTTCTAAATTAGCGGTAAAATATCTCTTGCTTCATTGAACTCTGCAGACTTGAACTTAATTGCGTGAGCGCAAGAATTTCGGTTCTTGAAGAGTGAGGATCAAAGAAATCCGGTGTGTATCCGGCAAACTCTCGAGCTGCGGTGTACTGAACCTTGCAAAAGAATAATCTATGTTCAATTTCGGAAGTTTTATTCCCGCTCCGATGGTAAACTGTTTTACGTCGTTATAGCCCGCTCTTACCATAAATATGTTTTTAAAGTTATACTCGAATCCCGCATGCATATCAAAGCTTACCGGGCCGACATTAAATTCTGAAGCGAACCGTCTGTTCTCAAATCTTATATCCAAGTCAAGAGCAGGAGTAATCATACCACCTAGAAAATCGAAATGATAAGCCGAACCGACTTTCATGGTAGGTGAGACAAGCTCATTCCTTCCGGTACTCCAGGCTATCAATGTTGTAGTAACGTCCTGGATGTTAGCGCCGAGGGAAAAGTTCTTGAATGGATTATACCATGCGCCTACGTCAAAACCAATTCCGTATGCTGAATATCCGGCAAGACTTTCTGTAATTAATTTTACGTTTGCGCCGTAGTATAATTTTTCGGAATGTCTCTTTGCGAAGGTAAAATATACAACCCAGTCCTGGTCGCTGAATTCTGTAATTTTGCTGGGATCTATCTGAGCGGACGGCGAATTTATATCATAAATTACCTGTCCCGTGTTCTTATCTACAAGAGCGTTTAGGGTATTAGGAATTCCGTCAACTCCGAGCCTCATTATGCTCAGTCCGAAACTCATATCCTTGCCGTAAGGAATGGCAACTGCCGCGTAATCGTAATTAACAAGGCTTCCGAACCTTTCATCGTGCATCAGAGATATTTGCGGATAATTCAAACTTGCGAGTCCGGCAGGATTATAATAACCGGCGGTTACATCGTTAGCTACCGCAACATAAGCGCCGCCCATTCCGAGAGGCCGCCCGCCGACACCGATTGCCATAAATTCACCAGCGTATTTTCCCCAAACCGTCTGCGCTTTTAATTGGAATACGGATATCACTGCGAGGGCTGAAATAAGAACTATCTTTTTGAGCATTAAAACGGGCTCCCTTAAAAATATGCATTACTTTCGTAAAATGGTGAGAAAAAGATTGGCAAATTGGGCTTGAAAATCAAGGCTAATTTTAATAGTTCCGAAATTTAATGCGGAATAATTTAATCGGAATGGCATAAAGTAAAATTTAAGGCTGCACATTATAAACGTGTGCAGCCTAAATTAAATTTATTATTCAACATCTATTAGCGAAGCATTGTAATCATCTACTTTTTTATAACCGAGCAGATTAAGAATAGTTGACGCGATGTTGCTCAATCCCGGGCTCTCAAGCTGCGCCATTTTATATTCGCCATTGTATTCCGGATCGTAGATGATGAAAGGAACAGGGTTAAGTGTATGAGATGTCTTAGGCACCTTCGTACCGTCCTTTGCTATTGTATACATCTCATCGGAGTTTCCGTGATCGGCCGTGATGAGAGCAATGCCTTTCAGTTCGTCTATTACCGCGAGCAGCTTGCCGACGCAATCATCAGTAGTTTCAACCGCAGCTATAGCGGCTTCCATTATTCCTGTATGGCCGACCATGTCGCCGTTAGGATAATTAAGCCTTCCGAATTTATAT
>JBJKTB010000049.1:0-6063 GCA_046703345.1 Ignavibacteriaceae bacterium | reverse complement strand
TTCCTGTATAGGATGAAGTTTATCGCCGTTCATTAGTCCTTCGATTGTAGTAACTTCTTTCCCGTCAGCATCCATCGCAAGCAGGTGGCATGAATAAACCGCTTTGCCGTCGAGAAGTACCGTACAGCCGCCGCACTCGCCCTGGTTGCAGACAATCTTTGTGCCCGTAAGATTTAGTTTATTGCGAAGCAGCTCGGCAAGGGTTGTTCTGGGCTCGACTTTTACTTTGAAGTTTTTACCGTTTACCTTTAACGAGATGAGTTCTTTCCCGGCGCTGAATTCCTCAGTCTCTTCAATTATTTTTTTCGAGACCGCCGAGATACCCGGAGCGATTGCGTAAGAACCGACAACGCCCGATCCTACTCCTTTTATAAAATGCCGTCTGGAAATTTTTTTTGGCTTAGAATCTTCATTCATAGATAGTCCCCTATGAATATTTTTTGTTTACAACAATATGCAATAATTATTTCTTAAACTTACCCAATGTTAATTTCTTTATCAATCGCATTAAAGATGAATTAATTAAAAAAATAAAATGCATATAGACAACGAAAAAAATAATCTTTATTTTCTACAAGTAAGAATTTTTAATTAGGGGACTAATATGATACTGCTTAAGAACTGCTTTTATATTGCCACTCTAGACGAAGGAAAGACATATAATCATACCGATATTCTAATCGACCGCAACCGCATCGCGCGTATTGGGAAAAATATTGAAGTCAACGATTTCACCAAAGATTACGAGATAATCGACTGCTCCAACTGTGTAGCCATACCGGGACTTGTGAATACACATCATCATTTTTATCAGACGCTTACACGAAACTTGAAACAAGTGCAAAACGCTAAGCTTTTCGACTGGCTCGTTTATCTTTACGATGTCTGGAAAAACATAGACGAGGAAGCAGTATATTATTCATCTCTTCTAGCTATGGGCGAGCTTCTTAAAACCGGATGCACACTTACAATGGACCATCATTATTTATATCCCGATTCATTTTCCGGGGACCTTACCGGCATACAGTTCCAGGCAGCAGAGAAACTCGGCATAAGGTTTTCATCATCGCGAGGCTCCATGTCTCTTAGTAAAAAGAACGGAGGCCTGCCGCCTGATTCCGTAGTGCAGACCGAAGATAAGATACTTGAAGACAGCCTGAGAGTTATACAAAGATACCATGACGCCTCGGAAGACTCGATGCGCAAAATTATTTTGGCTCCATGCTCGCCTTTCTCCGTAACTAAAGAAAACCTAAAAGAGACGGCAAAACTTGCAAGAGATTATAAGGTAAGACTTCATACTCATCTTGCCGAAACAAAGGATGAAGAGGAGTATTGTAAACATAAAACCGGCAAGAATCCGCTTGCGCTCATGGAGGAAGTTGATTTTGTGGGAGAGGATGTCTTCTTCGCCCACGGAATTCACTTTAACGACAACGAGCTGCAGGTATTATCTCAGACGGGCACCTCGGTAGCGCACTGCCCTTCTTCAAATATGCGGCTTGGCTCAGGCATAGCAAGAGTAAGAGAGATGCTTGACATGGGAATAAACATCGGAATCGGTGTGGACGGCTCAGCTTCAAACGATACTTCCGATATGCTCGGCGAATTAAGAAACGCGTTAATGCTTCAACGTGTAAAATACGGCGCGGAAGGATTAACGGCGGAAGAATCTTTTACAATGGGTACAATTAACGGCGCGAAGATGCTGGACTTCGAAAAGGTAGGAAAGCTGAAAGAAGGATGGCTTGCCGATATTGCGCTTTTTAATGTCTGCAAACTTGAATATACCGGAAGTCTGTCTGATCCCCTGGCGGCACTTTTATTTTCAGGGATAAACCATCAGGCCGAGTACACTATTGTAAACGGAGTTGTGGTTGTGGAAAAAGGCAGACTTTTAGGAGAAGAAGAAGAGGTAATTATTAAAAAAGGGAACGAAATTTCTAAAAGACTTTTACAGCAACAGCCGGTTTAATACCGATCTCTTTCATAAAACAGTGATCTATAGTTAAAACCGTTTATCCTGTTTCCCGCCGCTGAAAAGCTCATCCGACAGGTCCGGTAAAACTTAACGATAAAAAAGTTGCAATTTTTTAATTTAACAGACAGGTTTATCTATGCTGCTCAACAATAGAATCCGCTGGTACTTTCCGGACACGCCGGATGAAGCCGCAAAGCTGATTAAACAGCAGGGAATAATTCTTCACGCCGGCGGAACGAGAATTCTGAAGACACAGACAAAAAGCATAAAAGGTCTTGTAGATATCGGCGGATTGAAGCTCAATTATATAAAGCAGCGGAAAAAAGAGTACCACATCGGAGCCGCGGTTACATTCGGAGATATTGTACGCTACTCCAGAGAGAAAAGTGTTCTGCTGATGCTCGGAAAAGCTTTGTCCGAAGCGGCATCCACACCATTGCGAAACAGAATAACAATAGGTGGATCATTAAAAGACTTCCCTTTATGGAGCAACCTATACGCGCCGCTAATATCTCTTGACGCAAAAGTATCCATATTCGGAATGAGGCCTGGAATTTATGATATTGAAGATTATGTAACCTCGGGACTGATAAAATCAAAGCACATCATACAAGAAATAATCGTTCCGGAAGACAAAGATTTAATTTGGGGCGTAAGGCGTTTCACGCTTCTGAAGTTCGAATATCCTATGTTCAACATTGCCGTATCGTTTAAGAAAAACGAAGGGACAGTTGAGGGTGCTAAAATAGTGATTACCGGCGTTAAGAGCCGCTTCAAGCGATTCGAAAAAGCAGAACATCTGTTAAACGGCCGCAGGCTTTCAACCGGTTTGATAGAAGAAGCGCTCATTCATATCCAGCCTAAATTTACATCAGATTATAAGTACAGCGCCGAATACAAGGGAACAGTAGCAAAAGTTACCTTCAGCGATCTGCTTAATGAGTTAACCGGGAGGGAAAGATGAAAAAACTGTTCAGCATAAACGGCAGACTCGAGGAACTTGAATTAACGGGTCACGAGACTCTTCTTGAATTATTGAGAAGCAGCGGACACACGGAAGTTAAGTGCGGCTGTAATGAAGGCGAATGCGGAGCGTGCCTGGTTTTAATGGATGAGAAGCCTGTCAACTCCTGCCAGGTGCTGGCAATGAGCTTAAGAAAGGAAAAGATTAAAACAGTGAAAGGCATCGGAACTCTGTACGAGCCGAGTGTAATACAGAAAACATTCGCAAAAGCGGGCGCCGATCAGTGCGGATTTTGCTCTCCCGGCATGATAATAGCCTCTTACAGCATTTTGAAAAATAATCCCGAACCGAGCTATGAAGAAATAACCGAAGGACTTGACGGAAATCTTTGCAGATGCACCGGTTATGTTAAAATAGTAGAAGCCGTCCGTCAGTCGGCTCATATTTTGAAGAACGCAAATACCGAAGCGGAGTAATTATGGCTAAATACATTAATAAACCCATAGAAAAAATTGACGGCCTCGCTCTGGTTACTGGACATGAAAAGTATACAGAGGACTACACATTTCCGGATATGCTTTATATCTCAGTGCTTCATTCAGGTTACGCTCACGCAAAGATACTGGATATAGACGACTGGCAGGCAAGAAAGATGAGCGGAGTGGTTGAAATACTTTCATATAAAAATGTTAAGCCGGTATTATACACTACGGCAGGACAGGGATATCCGGAGCCATCGCCTTACGATACCGTACTGTTCGGCGATGTAATGAGATATTACGGCGATACTGTCTGCGCGGTTGCGGCGGAGACAAAAGAGGCGGCGGAAGAGGCGCTCTCGAAAATTAAAGTAAAGTATAAGAGACTAAAGCCGATACTTGATTTCGAAAAAGCTGAAGGCTCGGAGATTATTATCCATAAAGACGACGGAGCTTTCCCCAAGATACCTGTATTCTACGATGCTTCAAGCAATATCGCAGCCAAAGTTGAAGCTGAGATAGGAAACTTCGAAGACTCATACGAAAAATCGCCGCTAAAATTAGAAAAGAATTTCTATGCTCCTTATGCATCGCACTGCGCTATGGAGCCCCACGCAGCGGTTACGTATCTTGACGAACGCGGGCGGCTAGTAATTATTTCGACAACGCAGGTTCCTTTTCACGTTAGAAGAATTGTCTCAGCCGTAACCGAAATTCCTATATCGAAGATAAGAGTAATTAAGCCCCGAATCGGAGGCGGCTTCGGAGGCAAGCAGGAAGTGCTGCTCGAGCCTATAGCGGCTCTGTTCACATGGAGAACCAAGCGTCCCGCAAAACTTGTTTACAGCAGAAAAGAAGTTTTCAAGTCGACGCGGACACGGCATGAATACAAAACCATAATCAAGGCAGGATACGAAGAAGACGGAAGAATAAACGCTCTTCACCTTGACGCTCTAGAGAACTCCGGAGGATACGGCTCGCATTCCTTAACAGTATTATCCAATGCCGGCTCTAAGACGCTGCCCCTTTTAAATAAAATAGAGAATCTTAAGTTCACAGGTAAAGGCGTATATACCAATCTTCCGTGCGGCGGAGCCTACAGAGGATACGGCGCTACCGAAGCTTACTTCGGCTACGGACAGATAATCGACATGATTTGCGAGGAAACAGGACAGGATATTGTAGAGTATTATAAAAAGTGGTCGATAAAGAACGGAGAAACTTCGCCTATCTTCCAGGCGCTGGGAGAAGGCAAAGAAGGTGTAGCGATGACAGTTACCTCGAGCTCTCTCGAAGAATGCCTTGATACAGGAGCCCGGGAGTCGGAATGGTATGAAAAAAGGAAAATTTACGGTCCGGATTCGGAGTACAACAAAGGAAAACGATTCAAGCGAGGGATAGGAATGGCCGCCCTGATGCAGGGATCTGCCATACCGGAAGTTGACATGGCATCGGCTTATATGAAGATGAACGACGACGGCTCATTCAACCTGAACGTAGGAGCGACCGACCTTGGGACAGGCTCAGATACTATATTAGCGCAAATAGCATCGGAGGTGCTTGATGTTCCGGTGGAAAAATTCATAGTCATGTCCTCAGATACAGACACTACGCCGTTCGATACAGGCGCGTATGCCTCTTCAACAACTTACTTATCCGGGCAGGCAGTACTGAAGTGCGCGAAGAAAATAAAAGAGCAGATACTTAAGGCCGGAGCAGAAATGCTGGGCGCCGCTGTTGAGGATGTAGACGTAGAAGATGAACGAGTTGTTCTTAAGGGCGGTAATGAAAAAAACGAGAACGGCGAAGTAACATTTGAGGATATCTGCCGATATACTCTTTACCAGAACCATCAGGCTCAGATACAGGCATATGATTCTCATGTATCGCCTAAATCGCCGCCTCCGTTCGCAGCTCATTTTGTTGAGATAGAAGTAGATACTTTCACCGGCATAATTAAAGTCATCAATTACTCGGCGGCGGTAGACTGCGGTACTCCTATTAACACAATACTCGCGGAAGGCCAGGTGGAAGGTTCCATTGTGAACGGACTTGCGTACGCATTATTCGAAAATTATTACTTCTCTGAATTCGGAAGAATGCTGAACGATACTTTCGGAAAATACGGAATGTACACTGCTCCCGACATACCGCCGATAAAAGTAAAACTGGTTAACTCGTACGAGGAAACAGGACCGTTCGGAGCAAAGTCCGTGGCGGAGATAAACATTAACGGAGCACTCCCGGCAATAGCAAACGCATTCTATAATGCCACCGGAAAAAGACTGTACGAAGCTCCGTTTTCTCCGGAGTATGTGTTAGGAATCATCCGGGAGGGGAAATGAGTGTGAGCCGGTACATGATACCTGATGCAGGATGCCCGATTATTTAGATTCGTCGTATCAGCTAAATGCCGTAATGCATTATAAAATAAGATAATAAAAATTTCATCTGCTAAAAAATTTAGTACTTATGTATATTAAGAACTGCTACATATTTGATGAATCTGACGGTAAAGAAAAATTTGCCGACCTGCACTTTAACGAGAAAATTATACAATACGGACAGAATCTAACGGGGAGCAAAGTAAAGAATTCAAGCGCGAAAGTGATAAAGCTAACTTCGCTTTCAAAAGAAGT
>JBJKTB010000048.1:0-6440 GCA_046703345.1 Ignavibacteriaceae bacterium | reverse complement strand
AAAGAATATTGAAAGACAGAGAACGGCGCCGGTACAAGCAATTTTCGACGGAACAGACGGAAATAAAACATCTATCGCGGTCGGTTACATTCAAAGTATAATCGCGAATTATTCAAGGAACATACTCCTTCAAACTGCTGACAAAACCGGAATGAAAAGATCAATTGCCGGAAGCCTTACGCCGGACATCCGTGTATGGTATAACCCTGAATTAAAGACCCGCGTCTTTATGGTTCCTAGCATAATGGGACTGATACTAATGGTAATAACTACAATTTTGATGTCGATGGCAATCGTTAAGGAGCGAGAGATAGGAACTCTTGAACAGCTGATTGTTACGCCTATTACTTCGGCTCAATTAATAATAGGTAAGCTTATCCCGTTCGTTATATTGGGCTTCATAGATGTCCTTTTGGTTCAGGCAATAATGATTTTCTGGTTTGGCATCGCGATTAAGGGAAGCTTTATCTTCCTGCTCTTCGCTTCACTGCTTTTTGTACTCTCAACTCTAGGCATTGGTTTGTTTATATCAACAATTTCCAAAACTCAGCAGCAGGCGATGATGGTAGCGCAGTTCGCCGTTATGATGCCGATGATATATCTCTCCGGATTCGCGTTCCCTATAGAGAATATGCCGAAGATTGTTCAGTACATAACTTACCTTATACCTCTGCGTTATTATATTACAATTTTAAGAGCGGTGATTTTGAAAGGAGCCAGCTTTGGTGAATTGCTTCCCGAGACGGGAATGCTTCTTTTGATGGGCCTGTTAATTCTGATTGCGAGTGCGATGAGATTCAGAAAAAGATTGAGTTAAACTATGTTCCTATCGCAGTACCGTTTACATAACTTCAGAAGTTAAAATTTATACTAAAACAAGCAGTAAGGTTTTGTCTTATACTGAATTTAAATTTACGGGCGGATTTTATATAAAAATCGTATTTTAGAACTAACCTTCTACCGCATTTTCTTGTAAAGAAAATTCTTCTTACGCAAACGATTGGTCACTATTTCCGCGATACCGCTGTTGTATCGCAAAAGGGGAATAAAATGTGTATGAATCGTTTTAAATATCCGGCGCCGCATCATGAAAAACCGGCTGTTAAATTCTTCTTCCTAATATTATGTCTTTTAATCCTTCTTATAAATTGCGGAACTGCTTACGCACAACCTGAAAATTTAAGATTTGAACGGATATCTATCGAAGACGGACTTTCTCAGAGTATTGTTGAAGGAATCGCACAGGACAGTCTGGGCTTTATGTGGTTTATTACTGAAGACGGTTTGAATAAGTACGACGGTTACTCTATTAAAGTTTATAAACACATTCCGGACAATCCTTATAGTATAAGTCATAACGAACTGAAATCGATCCTTCCAGATAATAACGGGAAAATATGGATCGGCACATTTCAGCGGGGATTAAATCTCTTCGACACCAGACATGATAGATTTCTTAAATACAGGCACGATCCGGCTGATATTACCAGCCTAAGCAGCAACACCGTCCGGGCAATATTAAAGGATAAACAGGGGATTTTATGGTTCGGTACTGAAGACGGCGGCATAAACAAATTTGATGACAAGACGGGGCATTTTTCTCATTTCATGAATAATCCGGATGATCCCGGCAGTTTAAGCTCCAATGATGTAAGGGTAATTTATGAAGACCGTGCGGGTAATTTATGGCTGGGAACATGGGGAGGCGGTCTGAATCTCTTCAATAAAGCTACCGGTAGATTTATTAATTACAAAAATGATCCGAGAAGTCCTTACAGCATTTCTAATAATTTTATAAAAGCAATTTATGAAGACAGCAGAGGAATTCTATGGATCGGAACTTACGGCGGAGGGCTGAATAAATTTGATAAACCTTCTGAAAAATTCACCAGAAATTTACCTAGGCTTGATGATCCGTATAGTATTGCTAGCAATTTGATAACCGCAGTTACTGAAGATGAGAAAGGCAATCTTCTGATCGGAACAGACGGCGGCGGACTGGATATAATGGATTACACTTCCGGCCGCTTTTATCATAACGTCAACGAGACTGCTGATCCCGGATCAATTAGCGGCAATAGGATCTATTCTTTGTTCAAAGACGCCGGAGGGGTTCTGTGGGTAGGGACTTACGGATCAGGATTAAATAAAGCCGACCTGCGGAGAAAAGAATTCCGGCATTACAAAAGAGATCCTGCAAACCAAAACAGTTTAAACGACAATATCGTCTGGGCTTTCAGTGAAGATGAAAACGGCGTTCTTTGGATTGGCACTAACGACGGAGGTATCAATAGATTCGATAGAAAAAATAATTTATTTTCCTCTTACAAACTAAACCGCAACAGCGCTGAAGGACCGAGTCATAACTCAATTCGATTTATATACAAAGACAGATCCGGCAAAATGTGGATTGGTACTAACGGCGGCGGTTTAAATGAATTCGACAAATCAACCGGAAAATTCAAAGTTTACAAAAATAATCCTTACGATCCGAAGACCATAAGTCATAATGAACTCCGCGCGATTTGTGAGGACGGAGGAGGAGATCTTTGGATTGGAACCTTTGGAGGAGGGCTAAATAAATTTAATCGGGAGAGCGGTACTTTCGTCCGCTATCTGAATAATGCTGACGACAATTCGACTATAAGCAATAACTTCATAAGATGTATTATAGAAGATAAAAACGGACTGCTCTGGATTGGAACACAGGGAGGAGGCCTAAATAAATTTAACAAGACGACCGGGAAGTTTGAAAGATACATGTCGAACCCTGAAAAACCGGGATCACTAAGCAACGATTATGTCTTTTCGATTTATGAAGATAAATCCGGAATACTCTGGATAGGAACATTCGGCGGCGGACTTAATAAATTCGATAAGGAGAGAGGAGTTATTAAATATTACGGCGAAGAAGACGGTCTTCCAAATAATTCGGTTTACGGAATTCTGGAAGATGATAAACGGAATTTATGGCTAAGCACAAACAACGGATTATCGAAGTTTAACATCATATCTGAAAAGTTTACAAATTACGGCGAGCATGACGGACTGCAGAGCGCCGAATTTAACGGGGGCGCCTACTACAAAAGTAATAGAGGCGAGATGTTCTTCGGCGGTATTAACGGATTCAATTCCTTTTATCCAGGCTTGATTGTCGACAATCCCTATAAGCCCAATCTAGTGACTACAAATTTTAAATTACTGAACCGTCCCGTGAATCTCATTAGGGGAGATGAGCAGCAAAATGCCTTAGTTTCAATTCCGTTTGTAAAAAATATCATGCTTTCCTACACAGAAGATTTTTTTGCCTTTGAATATGCCGCGCTTCATTATTCCGCGCCGCAGAAAAACAAATATGCATATATGCTTGAAGGTTTTGATAATGATTGGATATATACTGATGCCGGCGCAAGAGGTGCGACTTATACCAATTTAAGTCCTGGCAAGTATATTTTCCGCGTAAGAGGAACGAACAGCGACGGAGTTTGGAGTGATAACGAAGCTTCGTTGACAATAAAAATTTCGCCTCCGTTCTGGGGAACGTTATGGTTTCAGATATTTGGCATACTTCTCGTTTCGGTATTGGCTTATACGGGCTATAGAAGACGGATGATTACAATAAGAATGAAAACAGAGCTGAGTGCGGCACATAATGCGCAGATGACCATTATGCCGCGGAGCGATCCCGTTCTTGAAGAATTAGATATTTCCGGAATTTGTCTTCCTGCAAATGAGGTAGGAGGCGATTTTTTCGACTACTACTGGATGAATAAAGAGAAAACGGAATTCGGAATAGCGGTGGGAGATGTTTCCGGAAAAGCAATGAAAGCGGCAATGACGGCTGTGATGACGAGCGGAATGATTTACGCCAAAACCTTTGAAACTTCTTCAGTGAAGAACATCTTTTCCTCTCTCAACGGTCCTCTTTACTATAAAACCGAAAGAAGTATGTTTACAGCTTTATGTCTTACCTCAATTAATTTATTAACCAGACGATTAACTATAACTAACGCCGGACTTAATGAACCGCTGTTAAAAACCGGTGACGGAATCATTCAGATAAAAAATACCGGACCAAGTTTTCCGCTAGGTCTGGTTGAGAACGCTTCGTACGAAGAACTAAAGCTTAATTTAATTCGCGGTGATATTCTAATTATGTTTACCGACGGCATCACCGAAGCCGCCAATCATTCAAAAGAATTCTTCGGATACGATGCACTTAAGAAACTGCTGCTGGATACTGATACCCGTGATATAAGTGCGGCGGAAATAAAGAATGAAATTATCAATAAAATTAAAGAGTTTTCCGGTTCAGCCCATCAGCATGACGACATGACCGTCGTGGTGATAAAAGTTAAATAGCGGTTTACACAACCGTACCCAGCAGGAATGGACATCCGGCTGGTAAAATAACTTATCCGAACAAAGGAGGAATACAATGACAGATAAAAAAGCAGATCTTGCAGGCCCGGGCATCGGGAACTACGAGGAGCTCAGAAATATCCTTCCAGATGATTACAAACCTATTCTCAGTCCCAAAGAAACTCAGAAGGCTCTCTTCGCGGTTAAGAATTATATTGAGGAAAATCTTTGTCGGGAACTTAATCTGATGATGGTTCAGGTACCGCTGATAGTTGATGTGGAAAGCGGAGTTAACGATTTCCTCGACCGAGACGGATCGCGCACGCCTATTCAATTTCATATTTCCAACGATTACGGCAAACATCCAATTGATGCGCAGGTTGTTCAGGCTGCTACAAAATGGAAACGCGTAGCGCTGAAACAGTTTGAAATGGAAACGGGAGAAGGACTTTGTACCGATATGCGCGCGGTGCGAAAAGATTATTTCCTCGATCATGACCACAGTGTTTATGTGGATCAATGGGATTGGGAAAAAGTGATTACTGCCGAACAAAGGAACCTTGAATTTTTAAAGGATACGGTAAGGAGAATCTGGAAAGTATTAAAAGGAGCCGAAGAATATCTTAACGATTATTTTCCGAAACTTAAGTCAACCAAGTATCCGGGGCTTCCGGATGAGCTTACATTTTTTCATGCCGAAGATATACTTGAAATGTATCCGGATCTTCCGCGTAAGCAAAGAGAAACAGCAATACTTCAAGAATATCCGGCTATATTCATAATCGGAATCGGGTGGACATTAAAAGACGGCTATCCGCACGAAATGCGGGCCGCTGATTATGACGACTGGGTAACAGAAACTCAATCTGAAGACGGCAGAATTATGCACGGTTTGAACGGTGATATACTTGTGTGGAATCCGGTTACACAACGACGCCATGAGCTTACTTCTATGGGAGTTAGAGTTAACGCCGATACTTTGAAAATGCAGCTTGAGTTAACCGGACAAAATGACTTCTTAAAACTTCCCTATCATCAGGCGATAATTAATAATGAGCTGCCTCTGAGCATCGGCGGAGGAATCGGTCAATCGCGGACATATATGCTGCTTCTTAAAAAAGCGCATTTAGGTGAGGTAAGCGTTACAGTATGGCCTAAGATTTTAAAAGAGATGTGTATGGAAAAAAATATTTTTGTTTTGGATTAATTAAAAAAAGTCCCGGAATTATTCCGGGACCTCCTTAAGGTTCTTCTCCTATGCATATTTGAATTAGAACCCTTCGATTATATTAAACTGCCATAACCATCCCACAGATGGACGGCTGAGCGGGCGCACATAATCTACTTCGCCAACCGCATATCCGAAAAGATTAATTCTTAATGCGGCTCCAACGCTAGTAACCGGAGTCCGGGTGCCTCCCATAAACGAAGGCTTCTGATCGTTGTACCACGCAACTCCTGCGTCGTAAAAAGCGGCAAATTCCACCGGGAAATAACCGTAGAAACCCGGGCCAATATGGAAAACACCGAGCAGCGGAAAACGCAGTTCAAGATTAGCTACAAGCATCTTGCTGCCGAGTAGATTATTAAATACCTGATAGTCGGAATTAGACGAAGTAAACGACGAACTTTCATACCCGCGCACAAGTCCCGGATATCCCAAATACATTGGCGATACATTGTAATCATCGGCGCTTTTTCCGTAACGACCGTCGTGCAGTATTCTAGCTGCAATTGTAAAAGGGCGTATGGGCATAAAATACTGCCGGTAATCCGCTAATACATTTATCCAGTCTAATGAGCCTATCACAGGATCAACTTCGAGTCTGTAGCGCGAACCGAGTATAGGGCTTGTAGCCCCGAAATAACTGTTATCAAAGACGAGGGCTGCGCTGAAGGTTCCCAGATTAAGAGCAGATTGGTGAGGAAGTTTCTGAGTGGAATTCTGAATTAGAAATCCGTTTGCGTCAAAAACATCAGTTATAACCTCGTTGTCAAAAGAGATATTACGGTAGCCTAACGAGAATTCAACCCTTAACGATTGGTTGAACGGATATGATAAAATTCCCGATATCTGC
>JBJKTB010000047.1:0-6452 GCA_046703345.1 Ignavibacteriaceae bacterium | reverse complement strand
TGCCCTTTTTCTCATCTACAAACTGCTGCGCTCCCCCTCCGTTAAACATGCTGCTGCTGTAATCACGGTAAAACCAGGCGTACTTTGAGAAATACCACCACGGCCGCCAGAAGTATTTTCTGTATATCTTCACAGTAACACTGCCGCTGCTTACAGGCGAGCCGAAATAGTAATCGGCGTGAACTTCAGCCTTAATTGTATCGCCGACAGCGTATCTGTTCTTATCGGTCTTAACGGTTACCAGATACTCCGGCTTTTTATATTCCTCAACATCAAAAGAACCGAAGTATGGAAGATCGTCTTTAAATATCCTGATGGTGTAACGTCCAAGATCGGCGCCGGGATCGAGTTTAAAATTGCCGGATATCGCGCCGAACCTGTTTGCGGTTAATGTGTCAGTATAAACCTCATCATTCCTTGGACTCGTGATTTTAACTTCGAATTTGCCGCCGGGCGTGTTTTTAAGATCGTTCCCGTCCTTCTCCCTTAAAATAGCCTTAAAATAAACCTGCTGTCCCGGCCTGTAAACCGGCTGATTAGTATAAATGTACGCGGTGTAATTTCTGTTATAAAGCCTGAAATAAAAATAAGGATCGCTGAACACGGTTTCTTTTCCTGTCTTGGCCATTAACAGAGCGTTCTCGTCGCCGAAATCTATAGTATCTTTCACGGTGAAGAGGACCAGGCCTTCTTTATCCGAATGCTGCTCCGCTAAAAGTTTATTGTCATTATATAGACTGAAGCTTACATCTTTTACCGCATCGCCGGTTTTAGAATCGGCAGCGTACGCTAGCACCTGGTTCCCGCTGTTCTTATAAACGATGGCCAGGGCTGAAACCGATATGCCGCAATACGCAACCTGATCATCCTTAATCGCTTGGAGTATGTACATCCCGGGACCTTTAATAATTCCCACATCCAGGTTTTTGTTGCTGCCGTACATGTTATTTTCTATTACGGCGCTCCATTGCCTAACTACTTTTACGTACTTCAGCAGTATCTGCCGTTTGTTTCCCCATATATCGAAGTTTATCCTGAGCGAGTTCCTGTCTATTAAAGAGAAGAATTTCTCCGGTTCTTCAATCCGGAGCAGCCTGAACTGATACTGACCGCTTGCGCCGGAATTCGAGAACAGCCCGACGACTACATCGCTGCCGGGTGTAAAGACAGTATAATTGGTAAGACTGAACCTTTCCCGGTTCGAGTCGTTCAGGTTATTTGATGTCCCCAGGATTAAAGGAAGGAGCAGTAAGAGTAAGTAATTAGGGATTTTAAAATGTCTTTGTGTCATTGGCATTTTCCGCATTGAGTGGTTACCGGTTATACGCAGTCATTTTCTAAAAGTGCCGTAATCAGGGCATCCGAAGATAACATAATTGCTGATATGTTTCCGCGCCAATATTCTTCAACAGAATGCCCGCGCTGTGTCTCGATCCCGGTTTACCCCGTCTTCAATTGCCGGCAGGAACTGTTTCAGACGGTGCCCTAAGGATTATAGACGGCCTGGCTGAACATAATTTCGACCAAAGCACCATTTTGGTCGATAGTTCGGTATAATTTGATTCTCCACCCAAATGAATCACGGGCCGTTGCTAATTCTAATCTGCCGGTCTAACTTTGTATCGTAAGAAATATGTTAAACTAAATACGAGGTATATTTGAAGTCATTAACAAAAGTCATTATAATTTCAGTCATGGTTTTACTGGTCGGGTTTACAATAGTAACGAATGAAGCTAATACCACTATCGCGCCGGTAAGCAGTGTAGAAACAACTTCTGTTAATAATGACGTGAACATAGGAAACACATCGGTAATCAATTACATCGATAAAGGAGACATGAGGGCATCATGGTACGGCCCGCGTTTCCATGGAAAGTTAACAGCTAACGGCGAAATATTCGACCAGTCGGCCTTCACGGCTGCAAGCAAGACCCTAAGATTCGGTACTTTGTTAAAAATAACGAATCCTAGGAACGACAAGTCGGTTATCGTAAGGATAAACGACAGAGGGCCATACGTAACCGGCAGGCAGCTTGATCTGTCAAAAGCTGCTGCGCAGTCGCTCGGTATGGTTAAAAGAGGCGTAATACGTGTAAAAGTTGAGCAATTAAGCCTCAAAGGTGTCAATTTTCCCGTTATCACACTTAATTAATCAAATTTAAAATATAATTTGCTTAACTTTGACCCGGCATCTGCCGGGTTTTTTATTGCCGCCGAATGCGGAATGTTCGGCCATAAATTCTTAAATTTACTCCATGCTTTGCTTAAAGAACTCAACAAATCGGGGCTGGATCAACTCGGCTCTGGCCGATCTTGGCAGTGTAATTCTGGATCATGCCCACTGCGAGAAAAAGGCCGCCGCAACCGGGCTCAGTCTTATCTCGAGCTACCCGGAAAGCCGGGATATCTCCCTCGCTATGTCGGACCTGGTTGAAGAGGAAATCGGGCACTACCGGGCAGTAATAAAATTGATGGAATCCCGGGATATTCCCCAGGGAAAGGACAAAGGCGACCCTTATGTAAAGCAGCTTTTATCCAATCTCAGGCACAACGAGCCGGAGAGAATGCTCGACCGGCTTTTAACAGCCGGAATTATTGAGGCCAGATCATGCGAACGGCTGCAGATTCTTGCCGCCGGCATTAAGGATCTTCAGCTTCAGGAATTTTATAAGAACCTGGCATCTACCGAAGCGGGTCATTACGTTACCTTTATTAAACTCGCAAAGCTTTATTTTGATGAGGAAAAGGTAAAGAAAAGACTGGATGAATTGTGTACAATAGAGGCCGAAATCGTCTCATCTCTTAAAAACGAACCGTACATGCATGGCTAAATCAATTTTATACGGATAACCGGAATTTAGAATTATTTTATACACAAAAACTTAAATTTATAATTTTATGAAGAAATTAAATCTCGGCTGCGGTAAGGATCTTAAAGAAGGATATATCAATCTGGATATCGTCGACTACGGCGGCAACATGATCCACGATATAAATAAATTCCCTTACCCTTTCGAAGAAAATACTTTCGACGAAATTTTCGCTTCGCATGTGCTGGAACATCTCGATAATTTCCACAATACAGTTACCGAATTATACCGTATACTCAAACCTGACGGGCTTCTGATAGTTTACGTCCCGTTCTTTCTTAACACCAAGTACTTCGGCGAACCCGATCATAAGATTCCCTTTTCCATCAGATCCTTCGATAACTACGAGTATATAGGCAACCGTAAACTTAAGTTCTATGAGAAATGGAAGCTTAACCACCGCACAAATTATGAGGGGAAGGCGCAGTTTGAAGTGATAGAAAAGCGGTTTATTACCTCCCACTTTCCCGTATTAAAATGGATGGACCATATCCTGAATATAGAACCTGTAATGTACGAACGGTTCTTCGCCGGCATATTCTCACCGGAAGAGGTGTACTTTAAGCTTAGAGCGGTTAAGTAAATATATCCGACTAATCCTGAATTCTACCCTAACGGCAAACCAAATAACATCTTGTTTAGTTGTACATAATTTTGTACTTTTCAACGAACAATGTTAAGGATGGAAGTTCATGCATAAAATTAATCTCGATCAAGATATTCAACCGCTTTCCGAGTTTCGTTCGAAAGTGGCATTTTATTTTGACAAGATAAAGAAGACAAAACGACCGCTGGTAATCACTCAAAACGGCAGAAGCTCCGCTATAATATTAGACGTTGCGGAATATCAATCTATGGTTGACAAAATCGAAGTCTTGGAAGACATAAAATTAGCGGAAGAACAAATTAACAAAGGTATGGCCATCTCACATGAAGAAGTAAAGAAAAACTTTGCCAGAAAATTGAAATGAAAAAAATATTTTGGTCGCCGTTAGCTTATGAGAGACTGGAAGAAATATTTGAGTTCATTTCAGAAGATAATGTTTCAGCGGCCCAAGCGACAGTAAAGAAAATTATTAAGAAAGTTGAAACGTTATCAAAAAATGAACAACGAGGCAGAATAGTTCCTGAAGCAAATAGAAATGAAGTACGTGAAATATTTGAAGGAGAATACCGCATCATCTATCGGATTGAACCTAAAACTATTCATATCCTCTCTATTAGAAATTTTAAACAACAATTACTCCCCAAAGATATAAAATAGTTGAAGTATAGCGGACTTTTCAAATACGCTGTTGAAACGCGTTGGAATTCTTTCAGCGGCTAAATTAACTTTGTTTCCCGAAGGAATTTAGTAATCCCCCCAGCATTCGGCATATTTACTTTATGCCGACGCCTTATCTTCCTTTGATATCCCTCTTACGCCCGCGATTATTACCATCACCCAGGCGATTAAAAAGCATACACCGCCTACGGGAGTAATAAATGCGTAAAAGGTTAAGCCGGTAATGGCGTACAGATACAGTGAAAAGGAGAAAAGAATAATTCCTAACAGAAAAAACAGCGCGCTGTTAAAGAACCTCCGGTTTCCCGTAAGCGCGATTGCCAGCAGAACGGCAGAATGAATAAGATGGTACAGCACGCCGGTTTTATATATTTCCATCCTCTCAGGAGAAAGAATGTCCTTTAATCCGTGCGCGCCGAACGCCCCGAATGCTACGGCCGAGAAACCTGAAATACCCGCAATTATAATCCAGATTTTTGTGCTCTTCATTTAGCAGCCTTAGGAAATTTGATTTCAATTAAATACATTTAACGGTTGTATAGAAATTAGTAAAATTATTCCTAAAATATTTAGATTTAGCTTTCTGCGCTCCCGAAAATCCATAACGCGAATTATAAAAATCGGATAAAGTATTTCTTAATAATTCGTGAAATTAGCGTAGCCTGTCTGCCGACAGGCAGGATTCGTTGCCGTTTTCTTCTTATACCGGAAAGTTTTTATAAACCGAAATAAAGCTTTTGAAATAGATGAATAAATTTAATCTCCATTCTAATTATGAGCCTTCCGGCGATCAGCCGCAGGCTATTAAAGAATTAACCGAAGGAATAACAAGAGGCGATAAGTTTCAAACTCTGCTCGGCGTTACCGGCAGCGGCAAGACTTTCACCATCTCCAATGTTATTAAAGAACTGAACAAACCGACGCTTATTATTTCTCACAATAAAACTCTTGCGGCTCAGCTTTATTCTGAGTTCAAGGGTTTCTTTCCTGAAAACGCAGTTGAGTTTTTTATAAGCTATTACGATTACTATCAGCCGGAAGCTTACGTGGTTTCCAGCGATCTTTATATCGAAAAAGATTTTTCCATTAATGAAGAGATAGACCGCCTCCGTCTTAAGGCAACAACTTCATTAATTGAGGGAAGAAACGACGTTATAGTTGTGGCAAGCGTAAGCTGTATTTACGGAATCGGCGCGCCGCAGGAATACGCCGAGCAGATTATCTTCTTAAAAAAAGGAGAAAAGCTGCCGCGGAAAAAACTTCTGCGGGATCTCATAGACATTCATTACGTAAGAAACGACGCCGAGTTTACGCGCGGAACATTCCGTGCAAGAGGCGACGTTGTTGAAATTATTCCCGCTTATCAGTATGAAGAGGCGATCCGTATTGAGTATTGGGACGACGACATCGAAAAGCTTTCAGTTATTGATTCAATTACCGGAGACGTTTTAAGAGAAATTGATTCGGCTCCGGTTTATCCGGCCAAATATTTTGTCTCCAACCGTGAGCAGATACAGCGCGCTATTTACAGCATTGAGCAGGAGCTGGACGACAGACTTAAATATTTCAGATCGGAGGAAAAGTACCTTGAAGCGCAGCGCCTCGAGCAGCGTACTAAGTTCGATATAGAAATGATGAAGGAAATCGGCTACTGCTCCGGCATCGAAAATTACTCCAGACATATGGACGGCAGAAATCCCGGCTCGCGTCCATATAACCTGTTCGATTATTTCCCGAAGGATTTTCTTCTGATAATAGACGAATCGCACGTAACCGTGCCGCAGCTGAGAGCAACGTATAACGGCGACAGAGCACGCAAAGAAACTCTGGTTGAGCACGGTTTCAGACTTCCGTCTGCTTTGGATAACCGCCCTATGAAATTTCAGGAGTTCGAGAGCATGCTTAACCAGGTAATTTTTGTAAGCGCAACGCCCGCCGACTATGAGCTTAAGCAGAGCGGCGGCGTTGTTGTTGAGCAGATCATTCGTCCTACCGGACTACTGGATCCTGAAATAGAAGTGAGACCGATAAAAGGTCAGATTGACGACTTGATCGGCGAGATAAGAAAACGCTCTGAGAAAAAAGAAAGAATACTCGTTACTACCTTAACAAAAAAAATGGCGGAGGACCTGTCCGATTATCTCGATAAGATCGGAATTCTTGTAAGAAATATTCACAGCGACATCGACGCTCTTGAACGCGTTGAGATACTGCGCGATCTGAGAATCGGAGATTTCGACGTACTTGTGGGTGTGAACCTCTTAAGGGAAGGACTCGATCTGCCGGAAGTTTCTTT
>JBJKTB010000046.1:0-4786 GCA_046703345.1 Ignavibacteriaceae bacterium | reverse complement strand
CGGCGAATCCAAGCAAGGCAATTTCAGGAAGATCGTAAGCCAGGCCGAGCATGCCCAGACCGATGCCCATTCCGATTATGCCGATGTTTTCGATGCTTGAGTAGGCAAGAGACATTTTCATATCCTTCTGTGCGACAGAATTAGCAATACCTATAACACCGGTGATTAGTGAGAGTCCGAAGACCGAAAACGCCAGCACTTTGTCGGGTATGCCTATAAGAAGTACTATCCGGAGAATTCCATAGATGCCTGTTTTAATCATAACTCCCGACATCACTGCCGAAATACCAGTGGGAGCAGCCGGATGCGCTTTTGGCAGCCAGGTATGAAAAGGAAAGAATCCCGCCTTAGTGCCGAAACCGACAAAGAAAAGGAAGAATAATATTACATTTAAAGAGCCGCTTCCGCTAAGAACATTTGAAAACGAATTAAAATCCAAGCTGCCGGAGAGATTTGAGGTTAAGGCAAAAGCGGCTATAAGAAAAGAAGCACCGACCTGCATTGCGATAAGATAATAGAGCGCGGCTTTTCTAACTTCTTCTTTATCGTTTTCAAAACTAACGAGAAAATAGGAAGAAACCGACATTATTTCCCAAACCATAAGGAATACAAGCGCATTCTGCACAACAACCACCAGCATCATGGAGGCCGACAAAACTCCCATGAAGAAGTAATAAATAGAAAGCGAATAATTGCCGCTTGTATACTGCTTCATATAATCCGCTGAATAAAGAGCGGCAAGAAGCGAGCCGAAAGAGATAAATGAAGCGAAGAAAGCAGCAAGCGGATCGAGCCGGAAAGAGGTTAATCCGGCGGGACCGGAAATAAAAATTACAGATTCGACTGCATGTCCGCCGAAGATAACTTTTAATGAATCAGGCAGAATAAAAAATTGGGCCGCAACAAAAAAAAGGATAAAGATTAGACTCTTCCATTTATCTTTTACGAAGGCAGCCGAAAAACCGGCGGCAAAAAACAGCGCAACGCCCGCAAGAAAATTATTCATCAATAAGCCGAATCTACTTTCTCCATTCCAATTCTTTGGTCTTCACGTAATTTAGTATTTCGTCAAAAGGCGCGCGATTATGAAGCATATCTACGAACGAATCTATCTGGCACAAAAAAGATATTTTTGAAAGGACCTCAAGATGACGCCGCGGATTATTTGTAAGAATAATAAACAGCGTATTAACAGGAAGATTATCAAGAGCGCCGAAATCAACCGGAGAACTCAGATAGCATATCGATACATTGGCGTCTTCAATATCGGCAATAACCGGAGTTCTGGGATGGGGAATTGCTATACCGTTGCCTATCGCGGTTGTCATTAATTCTTCTCGGCTGAGAAGCGCAGAAAGAATATCTTCCTTAGCCAGATTATCCGGAGTAGGGATTGTTTTAATGCAATTTTCAAGCACGCTGTTAACATCGTCTCCCTGAATATTGCTGTACACGCCGCCCTGTTTAAGAAGATCGTAAAAATTTGTGGGTCTGGAAGCTATGGCAATATCCAGAAGCTTGGTGGATAATTCGATCTTGCTGCTTAATATCCATTCGTTTATTTCGGCTCTGTTAAAGCGGTACTGATGGTTTATTTTGTAACAAGGTACCTTCTTATCCTTAATCCACCGGTAGACGGTTTTTTCAGAAACCTGAAGAAGATCTACAATATCTTTTATTTTTAAATCCATGGCTCAAAATTTAGTCCGGCAAATGTATATATAATTCTTAAATAGTCCAAATATATACATAAATGGTCAGCATAATACTGGAATGTCCTGAGATGTCTAAAGGCGGATATAGATTTCCTTCTAAAATTTGAGCAAATCAGAAGCCGGTTATAAAAAACTTCAAATTAAGACTGCGGCTTCAATGCCTTTAAGAATCTTGGGCCAGCCCGCGCTCATACCGTGGTAGGCCATCTTGCCTATCGGGTTTTCAAGATCGAAGCCGCTGTGCTCAAGGAATAATCTTGTGCCGGTGCCTTCGGGGGAAAGGCGCCAGGTGATTGTGGAATGCAGAATTTGAGGCGCGAAAGAATAAGAAAATAATTTTTCATACTCAACGTCAAGAACTTCGCAAGGCTGCCTGCCGAACTGAGGGCCCATGTCGAGATCGAATTTATGGCCGGTTACGGGTTTAATATCGCCGGCGGCCCACCATTTAGCGTGAATTGCGGGATCTGTAAGCGCCTTCCAAACCTGATCCGGCGAGAGATTAATAAAT
Source organism: Ignavibacteriaceae bacterium (assembly GCA_046703345.1). Classification (GTDB taxonomy): domain Bacteria; phylum Bacteroidota; class Ignavibacteria; order Ignavibacteriales; family Ignavibacteriaceae; genus FEN-1297. The sequence continues at coordinate 2,560 of JBJKTB010000046.1, read as the reverse complement.
TCATCAGCTTTAATTACGGCATTATCTGACATTTGTTTATACCTTTTTAGTTATTTAAAAATAAAAAATAGAATCACACTAGTCGGAATTTAACAGAGAACTTCAGCGTCTGAAATTTCGGCAAAGATATGTTAAAAATATTTTATTTTGAATACTCAGCGTACTAATTATGCAAATAAAGTCTTCATGAACTAACAAATGAGATAATTTGTGAATAGAAAGAAATAAAAAAAGTTACAAGTTATTGAAGAATTTTATTAGGGGCTGCAATTTTTTTTATCGACAGATGTCTAAGAATATAAGAGCTTGAAAGAGTGCTTTGGAAAAATCAATAAGGAAAGGCCGGTCATGAAACTGATTAATATTTTAGCATTAAGCTTGTTAACAGCTTTCGCGGTAAATTATACGGTAAACGCCCAGACATACAAGCTACCCGAATCCGGTCAGGAAAAATTTTACAATAATCAGAATGAGATAACGGCGCCGTCCGAAGGAAATACATTTTACGGGGAGGATGCTCAATACACCGGAAACAAACCTTCGTACAAAGATAACGGGGACGGAACAATAACAGACAATGTAACCGGACTTATGTGGCAGAAGTCGCCCGATTTTAACGGAGACGGAGTTATCAATTATTCGGATAAGATGACCTACGCGCAGGCAATAGCGGGAGCTGACACATTTAAACTGGCCGGCTACACCGACTGGCGTCTGCCTTCATTAAAAGAGCTTTATTCGCTTATTATGTTTTACGGGATAGACCCCAGCGGTTATACAGGCACAAGCACATCCGGCCTGAAGCCGTTCATCGATACAGCTTATTTCGATTTCAATTACGGAGATCAAAGCGCGGGCGAAAGGATAATAGACGCGCAGTACGCCACCACAACTTTATATACCGGCACAACCATGATGAACAATCCTACCATGTTCGGAGTAAATTTTGCCGACGGAAGAATTAAGGGATATCCTTATGAAGAAGTACACGGGAGCACAAAAAAATATTATGTACTGTACGTTCGCGGGAATAAAAATTACGGCATAAATAATTTCAAGGATAACGGAGACGGGACAATTACCGACGGAGCCACAGGCTTGATGTGGGCTAAAGACGACAGCAAAAAAGCGCTGAACTGGGAGGAAGCGCTTGCATGGGCTCAGAGCATGGATTCGGCAAATTATTTAGGATATAGTGACTGGCGTCTTCCCAACGTAAAGGAGCTGCAGAGCATAGTTGATTATTCACGTTCACCGCAGGCTACTAATTCTCCAGCTATAGATCCGCTGTTCAATTGTACCGAGATAACCGACGAGGGAGGGAACCCGGATTATCCGTTTTACTGGAGCAGCACCACCCACGAAAACATGATGACAGGAGCCGAAGCAGCGTACGTGGCTTTCGGGAAAGCGCTCGGCTGGATGCAGGATCCAATTACCGGAGCTTATCAGCTAATGGATGTTCACGGCGCGGGGGCGCAGCGATCCGATCCGAAGCAGGGAAACCCTGCGGATTATCCATACGGACACGGACCGCAGGGGGACGTAATAAGGATCTACAACTATGTTCGACTCGTAAGGGACGCGAGTACTACAACTTCCACGGGAGAGAGCGGCGAACATAACATGCCGGATGGATTTACGCTTAATCAAAATTATCCCAATCCTTTTAATCCTACTACCAGGATAAGCTATCAGTTAGCATCGAGCGGTTATATTACTTTAAATGTATTCGATGTTTTGGGCAATCTCATTTGTCCTCTGTTTAACGGCTATAAAAACAGAGGCAGCTACAGCGTAACTTTTAACTCAGGGAATTTATCGAGCGGATTATACTTCTGCAGACTAACGGCGGGCGCCTTATCAAAGACTATTAAAATGGTAAGCTTAAAATAATTTTGTTTGTAAGATTTTCATTTATAATTAATTCCCTGATTACTTAAGAATAAGGTTTTCTCATTATAACGATAATAAATTTTTACCCCGCAGAATTACTTGCATTATTTCAATAATTAGCAAAGATTCAGTATTTTAAAGGTCGTTAAAAAATTAATAGTTTTATCTTCCTTTAACCATGGGGTAAAAAGAAATGCAAAGCAAAATTATATGGACAAAGATAGACGAGGCGCCCGCCTTAGCTACTTATTGTCTGCTGCCTGTAGTAAAATCCTTTTTAAAAGGAACAGGAATAGAAGTTGAGACAAAAGACATATCTTTAACCGGAAGGATACTGGCGAACTTTCCTGATAATCTTACCGAAGAGCAGAAAATTCCGGATTATCTAACAGAGCTCGGAGAGCTTACTCAGAAGCCGGAAGCAAACATAATAAAGCTTCCTAACATAAGCGCGTCAATACCGCAGCTTCAGGCGGCGATAAAAGAGCTTCAGGCAAAAGGCTACAAGGTACCGGATTATCCGGAGGAGCCCAAAACAGAAGAAGAGAAAGCGATAAAAACGCGCTACGCTAAAGTTTTGGGGTCTGCGGTTAATCCTGTATTGAGAGAAGGGAATTCAGACAGGCGCGCCGCAGCTTCAGTTTAAAAATTTGCGCAGAAGAAT
>JBJKTB010000045.1:0-12393 GCA_046703345.1 Ignavibacteriaceae bacterium | reverse complement strand
CTTCGGAAGTGCGTCTATGAAATGATCTATCGAGAAGGGTCTGTACAGTCTCACCTTTAGTACGCCTACCTTCTCTTCGTGCTGAACCATGTAGTTAACCGCTTCTTCGGCCGCGCCCGCGCCGGATCCCATAAGAATAATTACTCTCTCCGCGTCGGGTGCTCCTACGTAATCGAAAAGATTGTATTTCCGGCCGACTATCTTCGCGAAGTTGTCCATCTGCTACTGAACTATGTCGGGGCAGGCGATGTAATATTTATTTACCGTCTCTCTTCCCTGGAAGTAAACATCAGGGTTCTGCGCGGTGCCGCGGATGAAAGGATTATCCGGGCTGAGAGCTCTTTTTCTGTGAGCAACTACAAGCTCGTCATCTATCATCGAGCGTATATCCTCATCCGAAAGCTGCTCTATCTTCATTACTTCATGTGAGGTTCTGAACCCGTCGAAGAAGTGAAGGAAAGGTACTCTCGACTCGAGAGTGGCGGCCTGTGATATCAGGGCAAAATCCATAACTTCCTGAACCGAGTTAGAAGCAAGCATCGCGAATCCGGTTGAGCGCGTAGTCATTACGTCGCTGTGGTCTCCGAAGATCGACAGCGCCTGCGCTGCTATTGATCTTGCCGATACGTGAAATACCGTAGAGGTAAGCTCCCCGGCTATCTTGAACATATTCGGTATCATAAGCAGCAAACCCTGAGACGCGGTAAATGTCGTCGTCAATGCTCCGGTCTGTAGAGCGCCGTGTACGCTTCCCGAAGCACCGCCTTCGCTCTGAAGCTCGCTTACCGAAGGAATATCACCCCACAAGTTCTTTTTATTATCTGCAGACCACGCATCGCACCATTCTCCCATCGGTGAGGAAGGAGTTATAGGGTATATCGCAATCACCTCGTTAGTTTTAAAAGCCACATACGCGGCGGCTTCATTGCCATCAATTGTTACTTTTTTCCTTTCCATCTTCTTTCCAAGTTTAAATGAATGTAAAATTCTCTGTTAAGTGCTTCATTTTTCGCCAAATATTATACCAAGCCCATTCATCCCTAAAAGTGACTTTTTAGTCGATTTTTTATCAAAAAAGGTAAAAGGTTCAATGAGGTGTTGACATTTTTCTTGATAGTGAGAATGAATGGTTATTAATACCCGTACTTCTTTGTAAATAGTTGCTTTTTAAGAAGTAACGGATATTTACCCAACACGCCGGCCGCCGTAAAATTTTCACCTTCTGTCTTAGTTAAAAGCGTAATTAAATATGCCGCTTTCTAAACCCCTCTTATTTAACCTGATTACCGCAATTTACTCCGATTAAAAGTCGTTCTTCATTTGAGAAACGGATCTTGCAAATCTGCAATGGTTTTCCAGATCTTGGTAACTTTACGATTCACGGAATAAAGCAGCTTATTAAGTTGCTGATATACCTTCCGTATTTAATCTGTTTTCTGAAACCAAATCGTATTTTTTTCATCAAACCGCCGTAAGAAAATTTTACGGGATTAAAATGGATAGCCAACCTAAAGTTATTGTGTTCAGTACACCAACCTGCAGCTTCTGCATTGCGGCAAAAAGATATTTCAAAGAAAAAAATATCAAGTTCAAGGATATTGACGTCAGCAGGGATATTTCAGCCGCGAGAGATCTGCAGAGAAGAACGGGTCAGACCGGCGTACCGGTAATTTTAATTAACAACAGACCTATTGTGGGTTTTGACAAACCGAAAATAAATCAAATGCTTAATATTAAAGGCTAAAGGAGGAAAAATGAAAATAAAACCTATGGATGACCGCCTTGTGCTGGAACTTTTAGAAGAGGAAACAAGGACCGCTTCCGGTCTTTACATCCCCGACACAGCCAAGGAAAAACCGATCATGGGCAAAGTAGTTGCCGTCGGTACGGATGAAGACCTTAGAGAAAAAATTAAAGAAGGCGATAAAGTACTCTTCGCTAAATACGGCGGCGAGGAAATTAACTTCGACAATAAGGACTATAAGATAGTCCAGAGATCTGATGTTCTCGCGGTGATAGAAGATTAAATCATCACAGCAATTAGCACTTCAAAAAGCAAACGTTCCCATAATTAATGTTCATTTATCCGGTTCATAAATCAATTCCCTGCCCGCGGCAGCCGCGGGTAAGGGTAAATTTAATTTCTTCATAGGCGTGCATTCCGGTTTTTTACAATTCAAATTTTATCAGGTACCCGCGCCGCTTGATTATCTCTCCGTCTATCGTTATAATAAACATGTAAATATTATTAAGGCGTTTGTCACTGCTTCCGCCGCCTTTGAAGGGAGATGATCTCGCATGAAAATTGCAATTGCCGCTAATGATAAAAATCTAGATTCTGAAATCGCTCAAGTCTTTAACTCGGCCGAGTACTTTTTAATATTCGACACTGATAAAACCGAAGAGTTCGAAATTATCCGCAATCCCCACACCAGCCGGTCTTTCGGTTCGGAGATATTCGGAGCTCACGCCGTTGTGGACGGCAATGTGGTTGCCCTGGTTGCCGGAAGCTGCACCGCTCATTCATCAAAGATATTCGGCGCGGCCGGGATAAGGATAATAGATCATGTTTCAGGCACCGTAAGAGAAAATATACCGTATATCATGAAGCTGCTCGCATCCGGCAATACCGCTGGCACGGGAAATTTATTTCGTAACGGAAACGTAAACCGGCTTTAAGTATCCGACGTCAGCTTTCAGGAAGGCAAAGGCTTTTACAAGTATCCGGCTTCCTGCATCCAGTATCGTATCTTTTGTCCGGCAGGCCGCTATATTTTTACTCTCACGTCAACTGCAAATATTCCTCCGTCATCCGTTACAATAAGCGGATTGATATCAAACTCTTTTATATCGCGGTTATCAAGCATCAACTGTGCGGCTGCTCTAATTATACTTCTTATCTTCTCTAAATCCGCCGGTTTCTCGCCTCTTACGCCTTTTAATATTTTACCTATCTTTGTTCCGTTTATTATTTCGTCAATATCCTCTTCACACATATAAGCCGATTTAATGGCTGTGTCCTCATAATACTCAACGTATTTCCCCCCAGTGCCGAACATTATCATCGGTCCGAATGACGGATCTCTGAATCCGCCTATTAGCAGCTCGTGTCTTGTTTTCAGATACGGCTGAAGCAAGAAATTTTCGAGCGTAATCCGGTTTGCTTTAAATGATGCGGTTATCCCGTCCCTCGCCGCTGTCAGCTGCTCTATGTTCAATATGTTTAGTCTTACCGCGTTCATTTCAGTTTTATGCGATGCCTCAGGCGAAATCCCCTTCAGCACCAAAGGATATTCTAAATCTCCGGCAGCTTCTTCAAGATTAGTATACTCCGCCGTGATGGATTTTACGACGGGAATGCCGTAATCCGACATCAGCCTTTCTGCATCGTATGCTTTAACAAACCCGTTATAAGCATCCGTTTTATTACCCTCGTTTGAAGGCCGCAGGTAAGCTCTTCCCTTCCGCTTACTGCCATAAAACAGCATATTAGAAATTACTTTTGCGGGGTCTTCAGGGCTGCGGAACAGCGGTTTTTTATAATTGGATTCGCGTCTATACTTCTCCCAGAATTCCGGCAGGGGCATAACAACCTGTAATACCGGCTTGCCTGACTCAATTGAATTAATTCCTTCAACTACGTCAAAGGCGGGAACCATTACAGGTTCAACAAAAACGGATACCACGGCATCAACGTTTTCATCCTTTAGCACTATTTCGTTCACGGCTTTGAACTGATCCGCCGTGCCTCCGGGAAGCAGATCCACCGGATTTTGTACGCTGCCTTCGGGCCGTACTATTTTCCTTAATTTTTCTTTCGTCTCATCCTGCAGAACGGCGAGATTGAGCCCCTCACTGCCTATCGCGTCAACCGCTAGTATGGCCGGGCCGCCGGCGGTGGTAACTACAGCAATTCTTTTCCCGCGCGGAGATGGGAAATTCTCCAGCCCCTTGGATGTATTAAAAAGTTCGTTAAGAGTTTCTGCTCTGATTATACCGAACTGGTTGAGCACCGCGCTTACCGTTCTATCGCTGCTGCCGAGAGCTCCGGTATGCGATGAGGCCGCTTTAATCCCTTCCGACGTTCTTCCTGCTTTAAGTATTATTACCGGTTTGGTTATTTTATTTTCTGCAAAGTTTAAAATAAAATCTTCTCCGTTTACGAAACTCTCCAGGTAGAATGTAATCGTATCGATCATTTCGTCGCCCTGCCAGTACTCAAGCAGATCGTTCTCCGAGATATCCGCTTTATTGCCAACGCTGATGAAGTGCCCGAACCGTATATCCGTCTCCCGGAGGGAATTTAGCACGGCAGCTCCTACTGCTCCGCTTTGTGAAAGAAAGGCTGTCTTTCCCGTCTCGGGTTTTTCAGCAACAAATGTGGCGTTTAAAGAGATGTCGGAGAAAGTTGTTATTATTCCCATGCAGTTAGGGCCTACGAGTCGAGCTCCGTTATTTTTAATCTTATCAGCGATCCTCCTCTCAAGTTCGGCGCCTTCTTCGCCCGTTTCCCTAAAGCCGGCCGTAACCAGAATTAAAGCCTTCACTCCCTTAGATAGAAGCGAGTCGATGGTTTCCTCAACCGCAGGCTTAGGCACAGCTATTAGCGCCAGATCAATTTTCTCGGTTATGTCTTTTATTTCGCCGTAGCATTTATAACCAAGTATGTACTCGGACTTAGGATTAACCGGAAAAACATCTCCGCAAAATCCGTAATTTTTAATCGATCTGAGAAGTTCGTAGCCAATACTTTTTTCTTTCGATGATGCGCCTGCCACGCAGATGCTCGATGGGTAAAAAAACTTCCGTAGAATACTTTCCATGCCTTCTCCCTGTGAATAAAATCAATAATATATTAAATAAAAATAAATAAGATACATTTAAAATTAATCGATATTTTGAGTTTGTTAGAGAATATTATATACTCGGAAAGCATAAAATTGCGGATTATTTACATTCCATAATCTAAGCGTAAAAAACGATGCCGTTCTGCGGCGCCGGAATCTTGGCTGAAGATTTATTATTCATCAACATAATACTGATATGCTCTACTTTTATGTACTTCTTTCATATACTCTGGTTAATGCCGGACTATCTGTCCTCATTTATTTTAAATCAAAAAAAAGCGTAACGGGATTGTTCTTCCTAATATGCACTTTTTTTCTTGTCTGTTTCGGAGCCGCAGGATCTCTTCTGCAGTTCGCGCAAAACCCTTTAATGAGACAGTTGCTTCAGATCCTCATCGCATTTCTTTTCTCCGTAATTCCGTTCATGTTCATGCATTTTATGCTTGTTTTTCTGGGCAAATCTAGTCTTTACAATTCTCCTAAAATCATAATCTCAATTTACTTCACCGCGTTTTTCAGCTATGTTTTCTTGCTTCTAAATTTTATTCAAGCCCCTTACCTAAATTCGGGCGGCTTGTCTACAAGCGGAAACATTTTTTATCTCGTATGGATGTCTATCTTCTTTACAATAGGAATTGTACAGCTTTACATGCTCAATTCAGGATTCAGCGACAAGGGAATCAAATCTAACATGCTGTTTACCAGCTTTGCGCTGCTTCTTTTGCTGCTTCCGGGCCCTTTTACAGCCTCACTGCTTCCTACCATCTCCGCCGAAGGAATCACCTTATATATTCTCATATCGATTGCCGCGCTTATAATCTCAGTCTACTTCATAATACGGCACAAAACCGTGGTTACTCTTTACGACGCATTAAAAATGGCGCTCGGTGTAATAAACGATATCCTTATAAAAACGGATGACAGCTTAAAAATAGAAATGGCACGCGGCGGCGTATTTAATCTCCTCGGCTTCAAAGAAAAAGAAATTGTTGGACGCCGTTTAACCGAGCTGCTTGTTCAGAAGGAATATCTCGAAGCCTACTATAACTTTGCCCGCAGAGGGAAAATGAAGGAAGGCTTCTTTAACTGCGATGTAATAAAAAAAGGCGGTGATCTGCTGCCAATGTATTTTTCGTTTTCACCTATTTTTGAAGACGGGAAGATTATAGGTTTCGTAGTTATAGGAAGGAATGATACATTAAGAAAAGAAGCTAATGACAAGCTCTTAAAATCACTGGAAGAGAAAAACGTTCTGCTTCAGGAAGTGCACCACAGAGTAAAAAACAATCTTCAGCTTATATCATCGCTGCTGTATTTTCAATCGAAGCAGATCACCGATCCCGGACTTCAAAACATATTCGCGGAATCGCGCAACCGTATTAAAGCTATGGCTATGGTGCATGAAAAGCTTTATCAATCGGATGAATTCTCAAAGATCGATATAAAAAAATATCTCAGCTCTTTAATAGCAACACTGGCTCAGTCGCTTGGACTAAACCAAAACCGTATTTCTATCGATATTAATATCGGGGAGATTTTTCTGTTCTTGGATACCGGTGTTAAAATAGGTTTATTAATAAACGAATTATTCACCAATTCCGTAAAGTATGCTTTCCCTGATAACTCAAAAGGACAGATAAACATAGATATAACTTTTGCCGGCGATGGGTATTACACTCTAACTTTTGAGGATAACGGTGTCGGAATGCCTGATTCTATAATTAAAAACGGCTCTGAGTCTATAGGGCTGCTGATAGTTGAGAGTTTGACCAAACAGATGGAAGGCCGGTTCAATATAACAAACGGCAGAGGGACTAAATTCATAATTTCGTTTAAGGATGGTTTGCCTGACAAATTTAATGTATAATCTCTGTTTTACACTGTTCAAATCGAAAAAACATATGATCTTATTTAACTATGCCCATCCGGTTTCTGTCTAAGTATATATATCTGGTTTAATATGACTGATAAAAAGATGACAAAGAAACAACTTCTTCGCGAGTTAGAAGAACTAAAGAAGAAGAATGAGGAGCTGACTAATCTTGCCCAAAAGAACGAGAAAAAGCTCAAGTCTTTGAAAGCAGCGGGCAAGAAGTACCGTCAGATCTTCGAAATGGAATCAGACGCAGTCCTGTTTATGGATAATTCCACCGGAAAGATCATGGAAGCCAACAAAGCGGCATCATTTCTTTATGGATATAACCACAAAGAACTGTTAAAGCTAACAATTACAGATTTGTCGGCGGAACCAGAAAAAACCGGTGATGCTATTACTCAGAAGCATTCTTTCGTTAAACTGCGCTTCCATAAGAAAAAAGACGGAACGGTTTTCCCAGTTGAGATCACCGGAACTCACTTTAAGAAGCAGGGACGCACCGTTAACATAGGGATGTTCAGAGATATCAGCGAGCGCCTTAGAGACAAGGAAGAGATAGAAAGACAAAGAGCTTTCCTCAACAGCGTCATAGAATCATCTCCCAGCTTTATTTACGTAAAAGACAGAAAGGGAACGTTCGTAATTACAAATAACAACTGGAGTAAAAACTTCGGACTGCCCCCTGAACAGCTTATCGGTAAAACAGTGTTCGATATTTTCAGTGATAAAGATATTGCTCTCTCAATGCATAATGACGACCTGGCTATCTTCAGTCATAAAAGCGTAAAAATCGAGCGAGAGGAAAAGTACACCGATAATAGCCGAAATCTTAAATGGCTTTATACAGTTAAAACTCCGATGTATGACGGCAGCGGAAACGTTGAATATATAATAGGCATAAGCATAGACATTACCGCGAGGAAACATGCGGAGAACATTCTAAGGGAGAGAGAGCATGATTACAGATCGCTTATAGAATCCTCTACGGATGCCATCTACGTGCTGGCGGAAAATCGTTTTGTGCTTGTTAATTCATCATGGGAAAAACTCTTCGGCTACTCCTCGAAGGAAGTAATCTCTGAGGATTTCGACCTGCTAAAAATAGTGGCTCCTGAAAGTATTGAGTTAATAAAATCCAGATTCGAGGCTAGATCAAAAAATCAGCCGGTCGGCAAAAGATACAGGATGCGCGGAATTACCAAAGCAGGCAAGATTATTGACCTTGAAGTAAGTATTGCCGACATACTCTGGAACGGCAAGCCAGCATTACAGGGAATTTACAGAGATATAAGCGACATTAAAAAAACTGAAGAAGCTCTTAGAAGAGAAGCTTACATCTTCGATAATCTGCATGATGCAATTATCATAACCGATAATGACGGTAACGTGCTGAACTGGAATGCATCGGCCTGTTCAATGTTCGGCTATTCGAAAGAAGAGATCTTAAATCGCCCAACAGAACTCTTAATTAAAAATTCAGAACCGTATTCGCTTACAGCGCATATACTGGATATGGTGAAGAAAGAGGGCCGCTGGTCCGGCGAAATCAACTTTGTAAGAAAAGACCGCTGTGAGGGAATCTCGGAAACCGTAGTAGTGCCCTTCTTCGATTCCCAGGGAGAACAAGTGGCTGTTCTCGGAGTTAACAGGGACATAACTGCAAGCAAGCAAGCAATTGAGGCCTTGAAGGAAAGCGAACAAAAATTCAAAGAATTAACCGATCTGCTTCCTCAGACTGTATTCGAAATGGACTTGCAGGGCAGACTTACCTTCGTTAATCAGGAAAGCTTTAAATACTTCGGATATTCGAAAGAGGATTTCGAAAAAGGCCTTTCTGTACTCGATATGATTATTTCGGAAGACCGGGAGCGCGCGTTTGAGAACTTGAATAAAGCAATGCGGGAAGAGAAAATGGGCGAAACCGAATATACAGCTGTTCGTAAGGACGGCACAACTTTTCCCGTTCTAATATTCTCGAAGGCAATATTTAGAAACGGCCGCCATCTTGGCTGGAGAGGCATACTCATAGATATTTCGGAAAGAATTGAAGCCGAAGAACAGCTGAGAAAATTTTCAAGGGCAGTTGAGCAAAGCGCAAACTCAATTGTTATCACAGACACCAAAGGCAATATTGAATATGTTAACCAAAGGTTTACAGATTTAACCGGCTACGGTAAAGATGAAGTAATGGGGAGAAATCCGCGCGTACTTAAATCCGGCGAAACTTCTGTTGTAGAATATAAAAAACTCTGGGATACAATAACCAGAGGCAAAATTTGGAGAGGGCAGTTTCACAATAAGAAGAAGAGCGGGGAGCTATACTGGGAGGAAGCTTCTATTTCACCCATACAAAATCAAAAAGGACAGACAACGCATTTTCTGGCAATAAAAGAGGATATAACAAGACGAAAAGAAATCGAACGGGAACTTATTTTAGCTAAAGAAAAAGCTGAAGAGTCAGACCGCCTGAAATCGGAATTCCTGGCGCAGATGTCGCATGAAATACGTTCTCCCTTAAACATCATATTAAGTTATAACGCATTTCTTAGAGAAGAATTCGCGGGTAAAATTAATAACGATATGGAATCTTCTTTTTCCTCCATAGATTCGGCGGGCAAACGGCTTCTTCGCACTATCGACTTGATACTGAATATGTCAGCGGTACAGAGCGGATTAGAAGTAAAACTTTCACCAATAGACATTTCCCCTATTTTGTCGGATCTAATAAAAGAATTCGAGTTTCCCGCAGCCGAAAAAAAATTAAAACTTACTTTCTATGTAGATGCGCCGCAAACTCTAATATCTGGTGACGATTATATCGTAATGGAAATATTTCAAAATTTGATAGGTAACGCAGTTAAATATACGCAGCATGGTGAAGTAAGCGTTAAAATATACGACGACACCGACAGCAAACTGTCGGTTGACATCCAGGATACCGGAATCGGAATATCGGAAGATTACCTTCCTAAAATCTTTCAGCCCTTCACTCAGGAAGACACAGGTTATTCAAGAAAATTTGAAGGCAACGGGCTGGGTTTGGCACTCGTTTTAAACTATCTGAAAATGATTAACGCAGAGATAGCTGTAAACAGCAGTAAAGGAAAAGGATCTCTTTTTACCGTAAAATTCGATAAATTTGACGGGTAATATCCTTCTTTAAATTAGGAAAATTCTTATGAGCCTCGATAATGGCGAAACTTTCGGTAAAAATTCTTTTGGCGATATGCCGCCGGATGAGTTCAGAAAATTCGGTCATCGGCTGATTGAGCAAATTGCCGGTTATCTTGAAAACATTGAGTCTTATCCCGTACTTTCAAAGGCTAGTCCCGGCGATGTAAAAAAGCTTCTCCCGACAGCTCCTCCGGAAAATTCCGATTCAATGGAAAACATTTTAGGCGACGTGGAAAAAATTATAATGCCTGGAATAACCCACTGGAACCATCCTGGATTTATGGCTTATTTTAACTCCACATCCAGCGGACCCGGAATACTTGCCGAACTTCTCTCCGCTTCGCTGAACGTAAACGGCATGCTTTGGAAAACTTCTCCCGCATCCACAGAACTTGAACAGGTAACCTTAAACTGGTTCCGCCAGATGCTGAGCCTTCCTGAGGATTTCTGGGGAATAATTTATGATACCGCTTCCGTAAGCTCGATGCACGCTATTGCCGCGGCAAGAGAAACACTTGCCGAATACAAGCTCAGAGAAAAAGGCATGGCCGGAAATTCGGATCTTCCTCCATTAAGACTTTATTGTTCGGAACAGGCCCATTCTTCAATTGAAAAAGGAGCCGTCACACTAGGAATCGGAATAGAAGGGATAAGAAAAATTCCCGTAGATAAAGATTTCAGGATGATTCCTTCCGAGCTTAAGAAAGCTATTGCCGAAGACAGAAAACATGGCCGCATTCCCTTTTGTGTTGTAGGTACTGTCGGCACAACGTCTACAACAAGCATAGATCCGATACCGGAGCTGGCTGACATATGCAAAGAGGAAAAAATATGGCTGCATGTTGATGCGGCTTACGGCGGCGTTGCGGCTGTACTCCCTGAAATGCGTTATATATTCGACGGCGTTGATAAAGCTGATTCATTAGTTGTTAACCCGCATAAGTGGATGTTCACGCCTGTGGATCTCAGCGTATTCTTTACAAGGCACCCTGATATTTTAAAGCGCGCCTTTAGTCTGGTACCTGAGTACTTAAAAACCTCAGAGGACAACGCCGTTGAGAATTTTATGGACTACGGTATCCAGCTCGGCAGAAGGTTCCGCTCACTCAAGTTATGGTTTATAATTCGATATTTCGGCAGCTCAGGTATAGCTTCAAGAATTAGAGAACATATCCGGCTGGGGAAGATGTTTGCCGAGAGAGTGGACGGCCATCCGGAGTTTGAAAGAATGGCGCCGGTTCCTTTCAGCACCGTCTGCTTCAGAGCTCATCCTTCGTACATGAAAGAAGACGGCAGTCTCGACAAGTTTAACCAGCAGTTAATGAGCTACATAAATGCCAGCGGCAAAATATTTTTAACTCATACAAAATTGAACGGTAAGTTCGTTATTCGCCTAGTTGTTTCGGGATTGAGAACAGAGGAAAAGCACGTAAATGAGGCATGGTATCTCATTCTTCAAAAATTTGAGGAGCTTAAAAAGAATTAACTCTTTTCGCGCTTCTTTTTCCTTCAAGATTTTATAATAAGACCTAATGATAGTATCTTTAAGCTAAATAATTATTATACTTACTGCGGATCAGTATTAACGCAAATAAAGGATTTCCTCCGAAAGGATAATTATGCACGACCTGTTCGAATTCGGACTTCTCGCGTTTACATCTATTTTTACAATGGTAAATCCGCTTGGCGTTATACCAGTCTATACTTCTATGACCTCGGAAATGACTTCTTCCGAAGCAAAGAAAGTGGCGGTAAAAGCTTCGTTAACAGCATTATTAACACTTATCCTATTTGCGTTTTCGGGAAGATTTATATTTGATTTCTTTCAGATATCAGTTAACGGACTTCGGGTTGTTGGCGGTATAATATTTTTTATGGCAGGTTTCGACATGCTGCAGGCAAGATTGATAAGGACAAAATCGGATGAGGAAACAACTGCCGATTACGCGAACGATATAGCTATTACTCCTCTTGCCATACCTTTGATCTGCGGCCCGGGCGCTATAACCGCCGCAATAGTTATGATGAACGACGCGCACGAAATTTCTCAAAAGCTTATTCTAACCGGCGCAATAGCAGCCGTGCTTCTTATAACTCTACTTTTTCTGCTGAGCGCTAGAAAAGTAATGCGATTTTTGGGCGACAGCGGCAATAAGGTATTGATGAGAATAATGGGACTGATAGTAATGGTTATTGCCGTTCAGTTTCTGTTCAGCGGTTTGAAACCTATATTAAGGGACATCTTTCTTATAAAGTAACAATAAATACTTTTAACCCCGCATATTTTAATTATGACAAAGAATTCACAATATAATACGATAGCTCTAAAAACTGTACTGATTTACATGACAATAGGCGGATTGTGGATCATTTTTTCGGATGAGCTCTTAGAACATACAACAAGCAATCCTCAACTTTTAACTTCGCTCCAAACGGTTAAGGGCTGGTTCTTCATATTTATAACTTCCGTCATGCTTTTTTTCTTTATTAGAAGAC